>JALHMU010000009.1 GCA_022843885.1 Candidatus Peribacteraceae bacterium
AACTCTTCTGTGCGAGGCGGACGAGATCATTGACTGCCTTCTGAACCGTCTCGGTTGGGACGTATGCATCAAGCTCGGCGTCCGTAATACCCATGCTGTGTGCGAAACGACGCCACAACTCAACGTGCTCTGTTTCTTCCTGCATGTTCTGTGCAACGTGGCGGCGCATCTCGACTTCCTCATCCGGTACGCGAGCAAGGATCTCAGCAACAACCTCAGGCACAGCCTTGGCGAGGTGGAAGTATTCGAGTGCGTAGATTTTCATCTGATCCATCGTGAGTTCTCCCTTCGTCCACAAGACGTAGAACGGGTGTTTGAGAAGACTTTTTTCTTCAATGAGGCTGTGAACGGAGTCGAGAAATGCAGTGGTCATGAAAAAGGATGGGTAGGTGCCCGTATCTTATGGTGTGAAAGAAAATTTGCAACTTACGAATGCAGATTTTCAAAGATCCAGCCGTAGAGCCGTTTCGAACCCTCGGTCAGACGTGGACCGGGACGATTCAAGAGTGAATCATCGATGACTTTCACCGAATTCGATGTCGCCGCACGCAGTTCATTCCATCCCGGGCGACTGGTGATCAGAGATTTCTCGGCAAAGTTTCCGGCACCGCAGATCGAAAGGACGATCAGATCAGGATCGAATGCCTGAATCTCTGCAAGCGTCACTTCCCTACTTGCTTCGCGATCTTTCAAAGGAAGAGGTATACCACCTGCGAGCTTCACAAGTTCCGGAACCCAGTTGCCACTAACCATCGGTGGGTTATGCCACTCCTCTATATATACCTTGAGTTTCTTCGGGAGCAGATTCGCCTTCTTCTTTGTATCATTCAGCTCTTGGCGCATCTTTTCGATAAGCGCCGTCGCTTTTGCAGACGCTTCGAACAAGAGTCCGATCGTTCGGATCGAATCGTAGATCTCAAACATGTTGCGAGGATCTAAGTGAATCACCTTCCACGCGGGATCTTCCAGAATCTTTGAGAGTTTCTCCTGTACAAGAGTCTCGGTGAACACGATCTCCGGTTTAAATTCATCCAGTTCTGCGACCGAAAGCTTTTGATGATCCTTCAAGTGTGGCAGATCCTTGGCAGCTTCTGGAAAATCACTGAATTTATCAGTACAAACGATGTGTTTCTCCAAACCCAATGCGAAAAGGATCTCGGTAATTGCAGGTGAGAGTGAAGCAATTCTCATGTTCAGAGATAAACTAAATCACTCTATAGAAAATTGCGCAAAAAGAGCATCGGCTTGTTTCTCCTCATCCGATCCACGCATCGCAATCCATACATCCACCTTTGTATCACCTATAAAAGTGGTGTATTCACGAATCACACAGCTGTCTCCTTCGCAGGGATGGCTGGAGACAAACCAGCTACGCAGACCAAATTTTCTTAATTCAAAATCTTCTATATTTCCCCCTGATGCAAAGGCTATCTTCTGATCTGAATATCTTTCCAGAGTTGGATAGTCACCGTAAAAACAAGGAGATTCTTCGCAATTACTAGTGAAAATACGGATAGATTCCTGGGAAAAGAATTGAAGTTCATAGAAATAAGGTGCTTCATGTTCTGTAACCGTTTGAAAATTATAGGACACAAAAGATCCTCTACGATTCTTCTCTGCGCTTTTGTGAATCGTGTAGCTTTCAGGGAAAGAGATTCCAACATTCATTTCAGGAATTGTAAAAGTCATTGCCTTTTCTGAAGTTTTTGAAGACGAAAAAGTAGCTGACGAGGAGGAAATTTCATTCTGAATAGGCGTGCTTGCTGGATCAGTCGTACTCTGACAGCCGGAAAGTAGCAGTAGGCCAATGATGAGAGACGTAGTGGTGACTTTTGACATAAAGAGATGGTGCCGAGGGAGGGAATCGAACCCTCACACCTTTCAGTACACGATTTTGAGTCGTGCGCGTCTACCAATTCCGCCACCCCGGCACAGCTATATCGTACAGTTTTCGATCTGTCTCAGAAAGAGGCTTCCTGTATGCTGTATTCATGGAAAAGAATACAGAGCAAGAAGCAGCATTGGCTTGGGAAAAATATGTGGATGCGCACGTTGCACACCACGGTCATGATGAAGCCGGCCAAGGAAGTCCGATCACAGAGTTGGTTTTAGACCATTGGCATAAGAAATATGCGGAATTACATCCAGATCTAATGAAAAAACGTAAATCAGATGAATCTTGATCTTCAATACCTCAACGGCATCGAAAACAAGAATCCTGCAGAGCTTTTGAAGAATCCAAGGTTCTTGGAAGCACAGAAACTCTTCTTCGATACGGTCAGTTCACTGGGCGGTGAAGTGGATTTCGATATTGCAGATATGCGTGAAGTCCATGCCGTTGCGTCGCTCTGGAAAGATATCGACGGCAAACGCGTCCTGGACCTTGGTTGCGGATCGGTTGATGAATATGTCCTCGAAGATACGTTCAGAGATCGCTATCCCCCATTCTTCGCAGAGATGCTCGTGCGTCTTGGTGCGGAAGTGACGGGCGTTGATATCCGTGACAACGAGAAAGCGTCCTACATTCACCGTACTATCGATCTGACCCAACCGGATTGGATCGAAACGTTGGAACCTCCGTATGACGTCATCGCATGTCTGAGCTTATTCAATGCTCCGGGGAGTCCATTCGAGAATGACGCCGACCTCTGTCATCAACTTATGAACGACATGCACACACTGCTCATCGAAGATGGGCTTTTGATCGCAACCTTACGTGACGAGCTTAAAAAGCCGGAAGAGTATGTGAAGAAATACGGCTTTGAAATACTCCACAAACATGGGAATTGTGTGTGGGCGAAGAAAGAATAAATTGATATTTGGTACCTAAATTCAAATAAGATCATATGTGCACTCATATGAAAAGTTTTCCACATAAAATCCACAATTTTATAATAGTACAATAGTAATACAAGTTATGGTCAATTCGAATATGGAAAAACTTTTCTATGGTTTTTACTTAAGATAAAGCCAAAAAGTTGTAACTATGTTACATAATTATACAATTTAGAGCTCCTAGACAATTGCTCGAGCTCCGGGCAGAATTCGGCCTGTCCTCCCCTCTACACATAAATACGTTAGTTTCCGCTTGTTTGAGCGGAGGGCGAGTGATATAATGTAAGACTCTCGTTCTTTACTTCTTAGCTAGTAATTAACTTAACTAATAAGTAGCCCCTAGAGCTCTAAAGAACTTTAGTGGCTACCTATGTAGCAAATGGCGGCGGGGGAGGGTTTCGAACCCTCACATGTGTTCTAGCACATGGCTTCGGTTTATAAGACCGGCCTCTTACCAGTTCGAGCACCCCGCCATTTCTATTAATTCAATGCTGTAAACGATCCTTGGCTCATGAGACTGACCGCAAATCTGACTCGTGAGCCTTTTTAAACGTTCGATATTATAGCAGATTGCGGCAAGAGTATCCATTGTGCGATAAAAAAATCGTGTTGTTTTGGCAAAACGGAAATGTATCTGAGTGAAAGAAATATTTTTGCAAAAATCGTCTATACTACGCACTCCATGAAGCAGTACGAAACCTTCATCTTCGACGAATTTCACTTCGACCCTGAAAAAGGCCGAATTGAACTCAAGTACAGTCTGGATGATGAGGTGACATTCACGGAAGTCATCACGTTACCGAAAGGCGCATTGCCGAAGGTCGATGAAGAAGTCTTGAACCGTGCGCTGTTCGGTCTGCATCTCATCGGCGGCATCAGCTACACCCACACCTCCTTACCAAAGAAGATCGAAATCCGCTCCGGAAAGCTCTCACATGAACAAGCCGACTACTGGAATGAGGTCTACACCAAAGGTCTTGGGGAATTCTTCTACAAGAACAAGATCGACTTCCGCGGACTGATCAAATTTCCATCGGTCGTGCTTCCCGCCATCAACCCGATTGAAATCGAATCAACCGGTATGTCACTGGTTCCAATCGGCGGCGGCAAAGACTCACTTGTGACCGTGGAACTCCTCAAGAAAGAATTAGTAAATGTGACACTGTTCCGTCTGACCGATCATCCACTCATTCAGAAAATGTCAGAAATCGCTGATGTGTCGTATGTGGCAGTCGAACGTGAACTCTCTCCCCTGCTCTTCGCATTGAATAAGGACGGTGCCTTGAACGGTCACGTGCCGATCTCTGCGTATATCTCCTGGCTCACACTCGTCACTGCCATTCTGTACGGCTTCGACGCCATCATCATGAGTAACGAGAAGAGCGCGGATGAAGGTAATGTCGAATATCTCGGCATGCAGGTGAATCACCAGTGGAGCAAGAGCCGTGAATATGAAGAGTTATTCCAAAAGTATGTCTACGAGTTCATCACTCCGTCTGTTACGTATTTCAGTTTGCTCCGTTCCCTGAACGAATTGCAGATCGCAAAGCTCGTCGCCGGTTTCCCGGAATACTTCCCTGTCATGACCAGCTGCAATACGAACTGGAAGATCCTTGAGGAGAAATCCGATGCGCCGAAATGGTGTGGTGTGTGTCCGAAGTGCGCCTTTGCCTTCGCTGTGCTCGCAGCATTCATCCCGAAAGACGAGATGCTCGAGATGTTTAAGAAAAATCTGTTCGATGAAGACGCCGTGCAGATCTACTACAAAGAATTGCTCGGATTGGAGAACTTCAAACCGTTCGAATGTGTGGGCACGCCGTCCGAAACTAAAGCTGCATTTGCGCTGATCCAGAAACGCGGCGACTATGCAGGCACCAAAGCAATGAACATGTTCGAGAAAGATGTGCTCCCAACTCTGTAAATGAAAATCCAAGACCTAAGCGGCAAGAACGTCTGCATCCTCGGCTTTGGCCGTGAAGGTCAGTCCACATTGCGCGCCCTGCAATCATTCGCACCCGATGCGAACATCACGATCGCCGATGAGAATGAACGCGTCCGAGCCAACGGTGTGAAAATGCAGCTCGGAAAAGATGCATTCAAAGATCTCGCACGTTTCGATGTCATCATCAAATCCCCTGGCATTCCGCCAAAGCCAGAATTCGAACCGGTCGCAGACAAGATCACGAATGCCGTGCAGATTTTTTTGGATTCCATCAAAGATTCCGGCGTCACAGTCATCGGGGTAACCGGATCCAAAGGAAAGAGTACGACCGCAAGTTTGATCCACGCGATCTTGAAACAAACAGGTCGTGAAACGTACCTCATCGGGAACATCGGTGAACCGGTGCTCGATCACATCGAAGAAGCAAAGGTGAACACTTTTTTTGTACAGGAGATGAGCAGTTATCAACTCAAAGAACTGACAATGAGCCCACACATCGCGGTCATCACCAGCTTCTTCCCGGAGCATCTCGATTACCACGGTTCTATTGAGAACTATAAGAAAGCAAAATCACATATCGTACGCTTTCAATCGTATGACGATCTCGTGTTCTATCCGGAGCAAGACGTCGGTGCGAAAGAGATCGCGGAGAGTAGCAAAGGTCAGAAGATCTCCTTCAGCGAAAAAGATGCACCCGTCACGATCGACGAGACACATTTGATCGGACAACATAACCTTCGCAACATTGCAGCCGCCGCAAAAGTCGGACGACATTTGAAGATCGATGAACTTGCGATCGTGAAAGCGATCCGTACGTTCAAAGGTCTGCCGCAGCGTTTGGAATCTCTCGGGAATCATCATGGCATCGAATGGGTCGACGATGCGATCTCCACGACACCGGAATCAACCATTGCCGCACTCGAAGCCCTGGAACCGGATGTCGAAACGCTGATCGTTGGTGGGATGGACCGCGGAACGGACTTTGCGATCCTCGCTGAACGCCTGAAGAAAAGCTCTGTGAAAACTATTATTCTTCTAGGAAACAACGCCGCCCGCATTGCAGAAACATTCGAGAAGGCAAAGCTCACAGGAGACATTCTTCAGGTGCCCACGATGGCCGAAGCAGTTGCAAAGGCGAAGGCAAAGACAGCAAAAGGAAAAACCTGCCTCCTCTCTCCTGCATCTCCAAGTTACGACATGTTTAAGAACTTCGAAGAGAAGGGTGCAAAATTCAAGGAGGAAATTCTGAAATAACTGCATGCTCCGCGCGTAGAAAACGCGCTCTTAATTCCTCTATATCTAGAGCGGCTTTTTAAACGAGGTGACGAAGGATTGACATCATCCATCCGAAGGCGGAAAATTTCGGTATGGGTTTAAGCAATGAAGAAATTGAAATAGTAAATTATGTTTTCATAGGATTCGTTCTGACTCTTGCGCTATTTTCTCTGTGGATTGGGAGAAAAAAATATCGCACAAAAACCTGGAGCATTGCTCTTCGATCTATTCTCTTTTTGCTGGGCGTATATTGGCTTTTGACTGTGCCAAGTGCATGGTGGCTTGTCCTTCCGTTTACTATTCCATCTGCTTCCACTTTGGCTAAAGGTTTTTACGATAAGAAACGGCAAAAGATCTAATTTCCACTCCCCACCTTCACCTTCGCAGGTCGGAGGACTTTTCCGTTGAGTTCGTATCCGTTTTCCAGGACCTCAACGACCGTATCCTTCTCACCGGGACCGTCGATCAAGATTTCATGCTTGTTCGCATCGACCTTTTGACCAAGTGCGTCGATTGGCTTCAGTCCTGCATCCGTGACCTGCTTCATCAAGTCTTGTTCGATGGCGGAAATGCCTTTCACCCAATCGTGAGACTTCAAATCGTCCGGGAGATGCGAGAACGCACGCTGAAAGTTATCAATTGTCGGAATCAGTTTCATCAAAAACATCTCTGATGCGAATTTACGAATATCGGTTGCATCTTTTTCCATACGAATCTTCGCATTTTGCAGTTCAGCCTGCGCACGACCGGCCAAGTCCGTGAGTTGTTTCACTTTTTCTTCCAGCTCAGCGACTTTTGCGGCTGCATCGTCTTTTTTGTCGTCCGCCTGCGGTTTCTTGTGTGCTTCCATCGTCATGCATCGTAACAAAATCTCCAGAACTCGCAATGAACCTCGGGGAATTTGTGCTATATACTGGAAACGATGGCTGTGAAGAAAAAACAGGCGAAGAAGAAATCGGTCGCATCGAAAAATGCCGTCGTTCCTGCGCATGAAGGCTGGGGCGAAGGTGCATTCATGATTTTAATCATTGTGTTCGGCTATTTGATCCTGAAACAGATCCCAGGATCCATCCACTTCGGTTCACGCAATGCTGCCGGACTCGGCGCAGTCTTCTTGATCGGCTTAACGGCAGCATTCTCGACCTGCATGGCGCTCGTTGGCGGTCTGCTCGTGTCTGTATCCGCCAAATGGTACGAAACGTACAACCCCAAGAATCGCTGGGATAAATTCCGTCCCCTGCTCCAGTTCAACGTCGGACGTTTGATCGGATACTTTCTCTTCGGAGGAATTGTCGGATTGATCGGCACGGCATTGGCACCGACCGTGCAGATGACGGGTGTGCTCACCATCGTGATTGCCATCGTGATGATCATGCTCGGACTCAATATCTTGAAGATCGTCCCAAAGAAATACTGCAGCATTCCCCTTCCTCGCAGTTTTGTGATGAAGATCCGCGGACTGGCTGAATCCAAGCATCCTTTGATGCCGGGACTCCTTGGTGCACTCACATTCTTCGTCCCGTGTGGCTTCACGCAATCGATGCAAATCCTCGCGCTTGCATCGGGCAGCTTCCTAAGCGGGGCGCTGATCATGTTTGTTTTCGCATTGGGCACGCTGCCATCACTCCTGGGTATCAGTGCCGCCAGTTCGATGCTCGAAGGTTCGTACGGCCGACACTTCTTCAAGTTTGCCGGTGCATTCTCGCTTTTCCTCGGACTGCTCAATCTGAACAGCGGTTTCATCCTTACGGGCGTTGATCTGCAAAATGCGGTCGTGCAGGCACTGCGTCCGGCAATGGGTCAGACAAAGAACGTCACAATCGATGAGAACGGAAAGCAGATCATCACGATCACGGTGACGGATGACGGCTACTATCCGAACAACATCACGATCGATCCGGGAATCGATACATGGATCTACGCTGTTGCACCCAATGGCGTCTCCGGTTGCGCAACGATGCTCACGGCTCCAACGTATAATCTCTCCACGCCGATCCAAGTCGGAGAAAACTGGCTCGGTCCGATAAAAAACCCGACGAAAGACTTCGTTATCGCTTGCTCTATGGGTATGCTAAAGGCGAATATTCACGTCAAGCAAAGCTGATGCAGACCATCGTGAAAATCCCCGGCATGCACTGTGAAGGTTGCGTCAACCTGATCAAAGACGTGAGCATGGAAGAACCTGGCGTGCAGAATATTGAGATCGATTTGGATACGAAGATCGTCACACTCGAACATGATGACACGTTTGATATGGCGGACTGGAAAGACGGCATCGAAATTCTGGATGATGCCTATAAAGTCGTGAAGGCGTAAACTCCATTGAATGCAAACCAAGAGTTCCCTGCTGCTTTCAGGCATGCACTGCGCAAGTTGTGCGGCATTGATTTCACGTCGGCTTAAGAAAACACCGGGTGTGATCGATGCAAACGTGAATTATGGCGCAAACAAAGCGTCGATTGTTTTTGACAGTGAGAAGACCGATGAATTCGCATTGATCACTGCGGTGCGTGCAGCGGGCTACGAAGCCAAACCTGCAAAGAACGTGAGCCGCGATGAAGAACGCGCCCGACGACAGAAAGAAATGCACACGTATCGCAATCGCTTCCTCATGTCGGCACTGCTGAGCGCTCCGATGGCTGCGTTCATGATCATCGATCTCATTGAATCGCACATGATATCTCCGACGTGGATGGGCATCACCTCTTTCATCCTGGCGACACCAGTGCAGTTTTGGTTCGGCAGAGAGTTTTACCTGTCTGCATGGTCCAGCTTGAAGATGCGCACGTTCAACATGGACAGTTTGATCGTTATCGGAACGTCGACGGCATACTTCTTCAGCGTATGGAACTTCGTGAACGGGATACATGAGTATTACTTCGAGGTATCCGCACTGCTCATTACATTCGTGCTGCTTGGGAAATGGTTGGAAGCACGCGCGAAAGGAAAAACGAGCTCTGCCATCGAGAAATTGATCGGATTGCAGCCGAAAACTGCGCGCGTTCTTCGCGATGGAACGTCGCATGATGTTCCGATCGGCGACATCGTCAAAGGTGATGTCCTGATGGTTCGTCCAGGTGAAAAGATCCCCGTCGATGGCATCGTGACAAGTGGCGCGTCATCCGTGAATGAAGCGATGCTGACGGGTGAAAGCATTCCGCAAGAGAAAGCCGTGGGGAGTCGTGTCTTCGGAGGAACGGTGAACGGTCATGGCAGCATCGAATTCCGTGCCGAGAAAGTGGGAGCGGACACAGTGCTCGCACGCATCATCGAATTCATCGAAGATGCACAAGGATCCAAAGCATCGATCCAAAATTTTGCAGACAACGTCGCAGCGTGGTTTGTTCCCGCAGTCATCCTCGTGGCGATCGCCACACTTGTCTTCTGGCTGTTGATGGGAGAATCGATCACATTCGCGACGCTCGCGTTCGTCTCGGTGATTGTCATTGCCTGTCCGTGCGCACTCGGTCTCGCAACGCCGACGGCCATTATGGTGTCGACCGGACGCGGTGCGGAACTCGGTATTCTCATTCGCGGTGGCGAGCCGCTGGAGGCTGCGGAGAAGATTGATGCCGTGATCTTCGATAAGACCGGAACCATCACGAACGGAACACCAGACGTGACGGACATCGTTGCATATGGAACCGATGAAAACGATGTACTCCTCAAAGCTGCCAGCCTCGAACATCATTCCGAACATCCACTCGCAGCAAGTATTCTGCGACGTGCGAAGGATGTGGCACTGAAAGATGTAACGGAGTTCAAGGCAGTTCCGGGAAAAGGGATTCAGGGTGAAATTGATGGTGTGTCTCACGTCCTTGGAAATCGGCCGTTGCTGCAGCAATTCCACATGAATGTTCAAGACGTCGAAGCAAAACTTTCTGCGCTGGAATCCGAAGGAAAAACAGTCGTCATTCTCGCAGCTGAAGGAAAAATCATCGGACTGATCGCTGTGATGGACACCGTGAAGCCCTCATCTGCCGAAGCAATTCGTCGCTTGAAGAAAATGCACATCGAAACGTGGATGATCACAGGTGATAACGAGCAAACAGCACGCGCCATTGCTACGCAAGTCGGCATCGAACATGTCATCGCAGGCGTGTTACCTGAAGGAAAAGCGGAGGAAGTGAAGAAACTTCAAGTTCAAGGCAAACATGTCGCTATGGTCGGTGACGGTATCAATGACAGTCCGGCGTTGGCACAGGCAGATCTTGGTATCGCGATGGGTAGCGGAACCGATATCGCGATGGAAACGGGTGGTATCGTCCTGACGAAGAATGATCTCAACGATGTGACGACATCGATCATCTTGAGTCGTGTCACCATGCGAAAAATCAGACAGAACATGTTCTTCGCGTTGATCTACAACGTCATCGGTATACCAATCGCTGCGAGACTCTTCATACACTACGGTCTCGTGCTGCGTCCGGAACTTGCCGGGCTCGCCATGGCACTGAGTTCCGTCTCCGTCGTGACGAACTCATTGCTCCTCAAACGATTCAGATAATACTTACGGCGCGACGCACGGTACCGCCGGATCAGCGATACAATTTTCAACCGGTGGATCCCCACGCTCAGGACACGTACGGGAGTACAAGCATGCATCATCGGAAAGTGCAGTGAGCTGTTCTTGCAATTGCTCTGGCGTAGCCGCGTAGGTCAGAAGGATTTGATCAAGATCGTTGAATGCGTAGTCAGGATTGAGCGTGCCGCCGCTACCGTTCACGAACATTTCCCATTTCTTGCCTGCGCGTGGGCAATAGGCTCGGCCGGTATCAAGCGTGAGACACGTCGTTGTCATTTTGAATCCGATGGACGTGAAGAAATCCCCGATCGTGAGACCTGGCTTGTGTCGATGAATGACGCTTCCGTTTCCATCGTGCAAGTGTAGGTACGCATGTTCATCAGAAACATTTTTATTGTCGGCATCGCCATCGTGTGCCTGAACCTGAGGAATACCTAAAAGGTCAAAAGGTGAGATGTATGCTTCCACCGGTTTCGTAGACATATATTTCTCATCGGAGAAATCGAATTTTCGTCCTTCGATGTACACCGCGAAGTCGATGTGCGTGTGATTCGGATCCGGATTCACCGCCGGCTCACTGAATGCATACATGTATGCACCTGCACCAACGATGAGTGCGAAGACGCCGATGATGGATCCAAAGACAATTTTCTTCATAGGAGAGAAAGTGTAGCAGTGATTCTTTGAATGCCAAGAAGAGTGATATGATGGTCCTTATGAGCGCTCTCCCCCGTTGGATTCTCCTCATCGGCCTGGCATTCGTGTTCGGATACTTCGGTGTCGATAAATTTCTGAATCCGCTCACATGGATCGGATGGATCCCGCCATGGCTCGACGGAGTCTTCGGTTTTGATCGTGAAATGTGGCTGTCGATTTTCGGCGCTGTTGAAATCGCACTTGCCGTCGGACTGCTGCTTCCGCTGTACACCGTGCAACGCATTGCCGCAGCCGGTTGCGGTATTCATTTGATCGGGGTCATCTCTCAAGTTGGATGGAATGATGTTGCTGTCCGCGATATCGGCCTCATCGCCATCGCTGCTGCTCTCGTCGCAACGACCGAAGAACAGTGACAAAGAACCCCGATCTGGTACTATTTGCCAGCTCTCTTCTCCGTGCCACGGTAGCTCAGCTGGTAGAGCACAGGACTCATAAGCCTGGGGTCCCCGGTTCAAGCCCGGGCCGTGGCACCATTCGATTCGTCCCGCACCGCGGGACTCACTCATGGTCGTCGCACTACGTGCTCCAGCCACTTACGCCCCTTCTTCGGAAGGCCATGGCTCGCTTCCCGGTATGTTGATAATCGTGTCCGATTCCACAGGGAACGATGTCGCAGAGTAGAAATAGATCTGCTCATTTTCTGCATCAAAACCGAGCATGTTGTAACTGTAACCCCAATCTCCAGCGGTGAATCCTTGGTAACACTCGTGCGGCAATGCATCCCAAGCAGGAGTGAAAATGTCATATCCTTCCGGAAGTGTGAAAGCATCAAGATGAGGTCCGCATTCGACCGAGTTGTATCCACTCTCTACCAACTTTTTCACATACGATTCCGGAGCATTGAAGCGCAACCAAATCGAATGATCTTGGACAGAATCACCGACGCCTTGCACATTTGTAACCTCAGAAGGAACCGGACGTTCTACGAGATTCTCAAACATTTCTTGTGGCGAATTACCCGCGGATGGAGCTTCACATCCGGCACAGAGCAGAGTGAGTCCGATAACAGATGTTGTAAGCAAGGTTTTGCGCATATTCATTATGGTAACAGGCGAGACGATGAGCGGTCCACAACGGGCAGATCCAAAAGACCTACCTGACCGGCTGTTCCTCGTTGACTTTGGCTGCTCCCCCCTCGTACTATCTGCCTTCTGCTCTTTGGTATCACCAATTCCTATGCAGCTTCCGCTTTAGTCACTCATTTTCTGAGTGCTCGGAACACCCGTACGACAGCCTTTGTTGCGCTTTCGTCTCTGGGGGACGAAAAAAGGCGAAAGCTGTTGTGGGAATTACCTCAATGATTCGTGGAGATTTGATCATGAATCGTTTCTTGTTCGCTTTGATCGCGTTGCTCTGCTTCGCGGTCAATACCGCTTCGGCACAGTATTATTCGACTGTGTCGTATGCGCCAACGGTGACGTATGCCGAACCGGTTTCGTACACGTACGCACCTGCTGTGCAATACGTGTCGGCACAGCCTGTGACGTATTCATACGCACCGACTGTGAGCTACACATACGCTCGGCCCGTTTCTCAGAGTTACTATCCAGCAACACGCGTGGTGGCGTATTACCAAGACACGGCTTCGCCGTACCACCCGCCGTCCTCCAACGGTGGACGAAAGTGCTACAAAGAGTATTGGGATCCATATTGCTGCCGGCTGGTACGCATAGAGATCCCTTGTCCATGCGATCCGTGCTGCAAACCATGTTGCGATCCATGCGATCCTTGCCGTCGAAATGACTGCGGGGTTCCATACAATAACAACACGCAAGCGCCATCGCTGGATTCGAGTGCAAGCAAGCCGCCGAAGAAAAAAACGGCATCACGGCTTGTGAGCAATCAATCCCCGAAGCCGAACACACAGGCAAATCTGCCGCCAAAGCGACAGACGGCTTCGCGACTGAAGAGTCCCACGGTACAACAGTATTAGTTGTACCTACATTGAGTAATCTCCCCAGGTACCTGGTCATCCTTCATTGGATGGCCGGGTTTTTTAGATGTGCTAGCATGACGGCATATGACAAAACCTGTACGTATTGCCGTCTGGACCATCACGATCCTTGGACTGATCGGCATGATCGATTCGTTCTTCCTTGTGATCGAATATATGGCGGCCATCGCCACCCAAGGTGAACCGACACCATGCTCTCCAAGTTCTCTCGTGAACTGCACGAAAACAGTCCAAGGCAGCTGGGCGCATATTCTCGGCGGACTCCCCAACCCGATGTTCGGAATGCTGTGGTACACGGGCGCATTCACATTCGGCATCAATCGTATTCTTGGGACGAAATTTTCCAAAGAATCGTACAATTTTGTTCTCATCGTCCTCTTGCTCGGAGTTCTCTTCAGCTACGTCCTGTATCTCGGAAGTCTCTTTGTTCTTCGCGGCGTCTGTCCGTTCTGTCTGACATCCACGACAGCGGCAACACTCATCACATTGGCATTCGTCGTCGACATGAAACAGGAAGTCGGTCTCACGAAATACTGGAAGCATGTCTTTCACGTCGTTCAAGTCGTCTCGATCGTGTTCTTCGTCATCGGACTTCCGGTCTTCATCGGAAAATATCTGCCATTGCTGCTTGAACCGATGGAAGCCGTGAAACATTGGTCCTTCCCGACGATGATCGCACTTGTGCTCGCGATGGGCTACGGAAACTATTGGGCCTTCAAGCAAACGAAATGAGCATGATCGTTCTCATCATTTTAGGCATCATCGATCTCATTTCCATACTGATGATGCTGGCACTCGTTTTCGAATTCAGACATATGTATCACAAGTATGGCTCCTTCTTTCGGTCACTCTCAGACACAACATCAAACACACATGCATCCGTATATGTCTGGATGTATGTAGTGATAACACTCCTGTTCTCGTTTGGTGCGACGCTCCTATATTTCATCCATCCTCATTGGTTATGAACACAGAGGCAACCTCAAACGGAGAAATGTTCATCAGTTCCATGCAGGAACATTGGATTCGATATGTCGGGCCTGCATTCGGATGTCTCATTCTTACAACGCTCAGCATATTCTTGTACTACTTGGCAGGAGTAAGCGCCTTCGAACAAGAATGGGCTTCTGATGCACTTTTCGTCACTGCAACGATCATGCTGCTTGTGACAACGCATGGTATTTTCCATCTCTTGATGAGTCGCTATCTCAGTCAAATCATTGTGACAGACAAACGTATCATCAAATTGGATCAACGACTCTTCCTGCAAGATGAAATGCATGAGTCACCGCTGGATAAAGTACGCGTCGTTTCTGCAGAAAAACACGGCGTGATGCAATCATTACTTCGCTACGGGACTGTCGTTCTCGATCAGCAAAAAATAACGTACGTCCCTCATCCGCATGCCGTCGCGCGGGACATCGCGCATGTACTTGAAATGAAGTAGACTGAACGGCAATGGCCAAACCTGTACTTGTTTGCTTACACGGCTGGGGAGGATCGAAAGAATCTTTCAAGGAACTTCGTGCTGCGCTCAAAGGTGCAAAACTTGAGATCCTGACACCGGATCTCCCGGGATTTGGCAAAGAGAAAGAACCGAAGAAACCGTGGAAGAACAATGATTACGCCGACTGGGCCGAAGCATGGATCAAAAAGAATACGAAAGGTCCGATCTACCTCCTTGGACATTCTCATGGTGGCCGCATCGCGATGAAACTGATTCACCGCAGTGATATCAAGGTGAAGCATTTATTTTTGTGTGCCAGTGCGGGTATTCGCCGACCTCGTCACTTTCGCAGAATCGTCGGACTCACCCTCGCGAAAACAGGCAATGTCGCACTCTCACTTCCGGGACTCAAGCGCTTCAAAGCTGTCGGGAAAAAGATGATGTACAAACTCGTGCGCGTGCATGACTACGAAAAAGCCAGCCCGATCATGCGCCAGACGTTGATCAACGTGACACAGGAAGACTTCCGTCCCCTGCTTCCCAAAATCCGTGTTCCGACAGATATTTTCTGGGGCGAAGACGACCAAATGACACCGTACAAAGATGCGCTCATCTTTCATCGCGGCATCAAGAACAGCAACTTACACAGTTTCAGCGGCGTAAGACATGCAGTGCATCGTGAGTGTGCCCGCGACATCGCGGCAGAAATCAAATCGCAACTATGAACGTTTGAGCAGGATGAGTCCTGCGCCGATCACCACCAAGAACACTCCGACGATCTGATACGGATTGACCGGCTCTTTCCAGACCAATGCATTCGCAATGAAAAGGGAGACAACATACAGCGCGATGTACACGAGCAGCAGCAACGAGACGGTGTAGCCTGATCGCGCTCCTACGACGAATGCGTAACTGTACGCCAGATCAAGAATATAGATGATCGGGAAGTACACGATCGGCAGTAAAAACACGTTCCAATTGCCTTTGGCGCTGAGCGCGGCATAGACAAATGTCGCAATATTTGCGATCAGAAAACTGCCAAGAACAAGGAGAGCATTCATCCGATCTATCATATAGAATAGCCGTACGTTATGCGACTTCCTTTGCTTTTAGCCTTGCTGGGCTTGATCGGCTCCGCGCCTCGACTCCTGACACTGCTTTCCTTATGGCAGCTCAAAGAGTGGCGGTTCGATCGTTTGAACGAACATCTCCGCCGTGAAGGACATCTGCATCAACTGTGGGGATCGTACGAACCGATGCTGATCGGCGCACTCGTCCTGGTACACATTTACTACGCAACAACGATTCTGTGGTCGTTCGGATTGCTCGCCATATTGATTCTCGTCCAAGGTGCAAAGATTGCAGTGCGTGGACAACCGCAGCCGACGTGGACACAGAAAGCGATCGTATCATTCGCATTCTCCCTCGCATTCACGGCCGCATTTGCGTTGTCACTTGCCCTCTCCCCCGTGTTGCATGCCGGCCTTCTGCTGCTGCCACTCGCACAACCTTTCATCGTGCTCGTCGGATGGATCATCGTGAAACCGATCGACTATGTTTTGAAACGACGAATCCTAGAACGTGCGAAAAAATTGCGAGCACAGTATTCCGATCTGACTGTCATCGGTATTACAGGCAGTGCTGGAAAAACAACAACCAAAGAATTGCTCGGTCATATCCTGCACGACATGCATCCGCTCGTGACACCCAAGCATGTGAATACGGAAATGGGCGTCGCAGGTTGGATGCTGAATGCATTGAAATCCGCAGCAGGAAGACGTGTTATGATTGTCGAGATGGGCGCATATCGCCGCGGAGAGATCGCACTTCTATCGAACATCACGAAGCCGACCTACGGCATCATCACATCGATCGGTCAGCAACATTTGGCATTGTTCGGAAGCACCGATGCAATCATCCAAGCAAAAGGTGAATTGTTTGCCGCACTTCCGGAAGATGGCATCGCATTTGTGAACGCCGATGATCCGACCAGCGTGAAACTGGAAGAACGTGTCAAAGGAAAAACGATTCGTGTCGGTACTGGAAAAGGCGCCGATCTCATTGCAGAAGATATCACGGAGATCTCCTCAGGTATGCGCTTCCGCGTGCGTGATGTTTCGTTCGATGTTCCGGTGCACGGCAGTCACAACGTAACGAACACACTCCTCGCCATCGCTGTCGCGGAAAAACTAGGCATGAAACTGGAAGACATCGCGAAGCGTCTCAAAAACTTTCATCCACCGGCACGTACGTTCTCCGTGCGCATCGAACATGGCGTGAAGATTTTGGACGACACCTACAACTCAAGTCCGGATAGTTTCCGTGCTGCGATGCGATGGGCAAACAATCAACCGGAAGAATCGAAAACACTCTTGTTCAGCGGCATCATCGAACTTGGAAAAGATGAACGTCGCATTCATGAATCACTCGGTGAAAGTGCGCAGGATATGTTCGAAAACATCTACATGACGAACAAAAATTGTATGCAGAGTTTTGAGCGAGGAGTAGAGCAAAAAGTAGTACTCTATACGTCTGATGTGTCCAAAGTAAAACCAGGATCGCTTCTGGTCTGCATCGGGCGCATGCCATCCGGTATCGTTACGAATCTTCTGCCATGAGTGCACCCATTCACCACACCTTCGCGCCACATGTGGACTCTGCGTATTTCAAACGTGCAGTCGCATTGAACCTGACAGCAAAGATGCGACGTGGTCCGAGTGGTGTGGCATTGAAAAATGCGCTCGCACAGAAGTTTGATCGATCGTGCTTTCTCTTTTCGACGGGGCGTGAATCATTGCTCACACTGCTCCGTGCTATGGAGATCAAATCCGGTGAGGAAATCATTCTGCAGGGCTACACCTGCGTCGTCTTGCCGAATGCGATTCATGCCGCAGGAGCCGTGCCGATCTATGCCGATATCGATCCTGACACCTTGAACCTGGATATTGAAGAAACGCGCAAACGCATCACACCCCGAACACGTGCGATCATCTGTCAGCACACGTTTGGTATCCCCGCACAGACCGATGCGCTTCGGAAACTGTGTGATGAGCACGAGATTCTTTTGATCGAAGACTGTGCGCACGTCTTACCCGATGCATCAGGTCCATCTGACATCGGAACACACGGCGATGTACTACTACTCAGTTTTGGGCGAGATAAAGCCATTTCTGGCATCTCAGGTGGCGCAGTACTGACACGCAATCCAGCACTTGGGAAAAAACTCGAACAAGAAGCTGCAAAAGCAGTCGAGTATTCCCGACTCAAGCTCGTACAATGGATGAATTACGTGCAGTTCTATTACGTCTGTCGTCCGATTTTCAATATGGGCGGCAAAGCAATCCTCAAACTTGCACGCATGACGGGTTTTCTCACATCCGTTGTCGAACGCTCAGAAAAACACGGCGCCATGTCCCCGGTTGTCCACACACTTCCGAACATGTGTGCCGATCTCGCGCTCTTTGAACTGGAAAAACTCCAAGCAATCAACGATCACCGACGCATGCTGACGGCGTTCTATCTCGATCACTGCAACGCCGCGAATATTTCCGTGCTTCAAGGTGTGAAAAGCACACTTCCTCTCCAAAAATTCCCGTTGTTCGTCAAAAATGCATCCGGCATTCGTGCAGAATTGAAGAAACAGAACATACATCTCGATGACGGCTGGACCGGCTGTGTTATTTGTCCTGCCAGCACCGAAATGGAGTCGATGAACTATACGGAAGGATCTGATCCTGAAGCCGAAAAGGCCTCACAGATGATTCTGTCACTCCCGACGCATCCCACCATGAGCCTAGAACAGGCAAAAAGGCTGATAGAGAAATTAAAACGGCTGATCGATTGAAAATCGATTCGCGAACGTACGCCAACGTTCGGCTTCCCGGAGCTTTTCGATCTCTGCATGCTGCTCCTCCATCGTCGGAACTTGTTCAAGCAAATCAGCTCTCTTCATTTTACGGTACAATGACGAATCTTTCTTTTTGAGCTGACCTCGAGTGAGGCCTACGTATTTGGAATGATATTCGTTAAGCAGGTCATCTTGTTTCTTCTTTACGATTTCTTCCGATTGCTGTGTCGGAACATGTTGAAGTAAGCCTGCCCTGCTCATTCGCATGTAGAAGGACTGATCTTTCTTTTGGAGCTGACCTCGAGTGAGACCTGCATAGTTTTGATCGTAAAATGCAAGAAGAGCTTCAACTGTCGACTTCTGGAGAGGAATTTGATCAAGAAGCCCTGCTTTTCTTATGCGCTGATAAAGCGAAGGATCTTTTTCTTGCAGTTCACCACGGGTGAGGTCTTTATATTTTGATTCGTACCCCTGAAGTAATTTTTGGATTTTTTCTTCGACATCACTTTCGCTCAGTTCATGAAGAGGAATTTGATCAAGAAGCCCTGCTTTTCTTATGCGCTGATAAAGCGAAGGATCTTTTTCTTGCAGTTCACCACGGGTGAGGCCTGCATAGTTTTGAGAGTAAAATCCAAGAAGATCCTTTATCTTTCTATGTGATTTCCTCTTCCCGACATCAGATCTAGAATCGACCAAGGAGGAAATTTTCTTCTTGTCACCTTGACTCACATCAGGTTTCTTTGGATTCATAATATGATTTTAATTAAATTAAATATTTTGTCAAGTTCTATCTTGATTAGATAAAGTAGAGATAAATAGGTATTTTCTGTACATGCAGATCGAATCTACAAGCGATAAACGGGCATGGGATGATTTTTTGAAAGCACAATCGTGGTCCCCATTCCTCCAGAGTTTCACGATGGGCGAGATATATAAAGATCTTGGACAAGATGCCGTGCGACTCATGATCAAAGAGAAGAATGAAATCATCGGAATCTGCTTCGCACACAAAGTATCTGCTCGTCGTGGTGTGCATCTCTCTGTTCCATACGGTCCCGTCTTCAAGGAACTCTCTCCCGAACGAAAACAGGAAGCCTTGAAGCTGTGTATCGACGAACTGAAGAAGATCGGAAAGGAAAAGAACTGCATCTTCATCCGCATGAGTCCCTTCTGGCCAAAGCCTGAGGAATCATTGTTAAAAGCTGCGGGAGCAAAGACATCTCCACTCCATCTCTTGGCCGAACATGTCTGGTTTTTGAAGCTGAAGGATCACACCGAAGAGCAAATCTTGATGACAATGCGCAAAACGACACGCAATTTGATTCGACGAGCAGAAAAGGATGGTGTGACCGTTCGCGCATCGGCGAATCCCCTGCAAGACCTGTCGCATTTCCTGAAACTGCACGATGAGACACGCGCACGTCATGGCTTCACACCGTATACGAATACGTTCTTCGAATCACAAGTGCGCAGATTCATGGAAGACAATGCCTGCACGTTGTACCTCGCGGAGTATCAGAACCAGGTCATCGCCGCATCAATTCATATGCACTTCGGAAA
>JALHMU010000010.1 GCA_022843885.1 Candidatus Peribacteraceae bacterium
CTATGACGATCGCGACCGTGTCGTGCCTCACGCACATCCGATACTCACTTCCTACCTCAAGTTTCTGAAAGGGAATCGCTTTGCCTTGGCCATATCCCTTGCCGAGCCAAAAACAAAAACCTGCGACGGCGACCAAGAAAAGAAGCTGCATCGACATCCAAAAATTCGGTGAATCAAGGAGAGCGGACATTCTTCTACTCCTATCGTAGTTGGGAATGAGCGAACAGGAACTTTAATATTATAAAATGTATTAATTATTATGTCAATCTACGCTTCTCGGCCGTACCAAGGCAATAATGTCGTATTGGCAAAAGAAAGCTGTGAAAGAATTCTAGGAAGAACGGAATCGAAAGAACTATCGACGAAATGTGCGTTTTCTTTCAGCGCTTCCTGATGTTCAGAAATTAATTCGCCGACAACGATCGTCTTTTTTTCTATCTTTGTATTCAGATCTTCTAGGGAAATCAGTGTTGGCTCCGACCAAATCTTTTCCCATGATCCGAATCCACGCACGAACACCATTGTCTTTCGCGTGGAATGAAGCCATAAAAAATCTTGCTCTGTTTTTGTAGCTCCATAGAGATCGGAAAGGTGCACACCTGCAATCGGAATCTTCATCCCAAAACTGAGTGCATTTGCGAGTGCGACGCCGACACGAAGACTCGTGAATCCTCCGGGCCCGGTGACACATGCAATGTGCGTCACATCTTTCCCTTCGATCAATTTTTGAAGCGTTGGCAGCAAAAGATTTTCATCTGCATGATCATCCACTGAAACGGATTTCAGTATGTTGTGCTCATCTACAAGCGCAAAACGCTTTTTATTGCTGGCGAAATCGAGGAAGAGAATTGTCACACGGAACACGGTATCATGTGTTCGTGGCAACACCCACCCTCTCCGTCATCATCCCGACGCACAAGCGTGCGAAGATTTTAAAAATGACACTCGATGCGTTGGAGAAACAAACGATTCGTGATCAGATCGAAGTGATTGTCGTATCCGATGGTTCGGATCCCTCGACGGCGGCATTGTTCAGCACGCCAAAGTGGAATCTGAAACTTTCCTTTTTTGAAATCGGAAAAAGTCATCAAGGCAAAGCACGAAATGTAGGGATCGATGAGGCTGTTGGCAGATATGCACTGTTTATAGGTGATGATATTTTTCTGGCAGAAGATGCATGTGAAAAACATCTCGCTGCTCTCACAAAACACAAGGAACCAACTGCCGTTCTTGGCTTCACAACGTGGGATCCGTCCGTCGGCATTACGCCGGTGATGACGTGGCTTGAGAAATCCGGTTGGCAATTTGGGTATCCGTTTATTCACAAACATCGTCACGGTTTTTTGCCGAAAGCCGAGCAACACAGTTTCACGTACACGAGCAATATTTCTGTTCCGATGTCCGTTGCACGACAACACACATTCTTGGAACAGGTAAAACACTATGGCTGGGAAGATATTGAATGGGGCCAACGTTTAAAAGTTGCCGGCATTCCTGTCTATTACGAACCGGACGCAAAAGCACTGCATCATCACAAAATCACAATGGAAGATTCCTTGAAGCGAATGGAGATTTTAGGAAAATCGGTCAATCATATCGAACTTCTTTCTGAGGAGCTGAAGATTCGTCCGGCCGGAATGAAGTTGCTCGGATACAGAATCACAGCGCTTCTTCCAACAATGAGTGGGAGGCACCGAAAGGCCTTTTTGAAAGGCCTGGATTCGCGATAGCTTGTCTAAAACGGGGGCAACTGCGTACACTGATGGGTATGCAACACTCCCCCCGTCTCTCTCGTTCCGGTTTCACGCTGGTCGAACTCAT
Source organism: Candidatus Peribacteraceae bacterium (assembly GCA_022843885.1). GTDB lineage: Bacteria > Patescibacteriota > Gracilibacteria > Peribacterales > Peribacteraceae > JALHMU01. Next base: position 1,822 of record JALHMU010000010.1, read on the forward strand.
TATTACCATCGCGATTATCGCCGGACTTGTCGTGATCGTGTTCGTGGCAATTAATCCACAGAAACGTCTCCAAGATGCGCAAGTGGCACAAGAAAAGAATAATGCCGAACAAATGACGAAGGCATTGAATTTGCAGATCATCGATACATTTGCCGTGCCAAACGTCTCCGATCCAAGTATTACGGATATTTGTAAGGCGGGAGAAAATGATCCTTCGTGTGTGAATTTAGATGCACTGGTTGCAAATGGATACATCCCTTCTATTCCGGTGACATCGGCATACAAGAATGACAATGTGACAAAAATCAGTGGATATCAGATCGAAAGAAATGGTGGATATATCGCCGTATGTCGACGTGGGGAATGTGTCGGAGGAGCAGGTGGTAGTAGTGGTGGCCCCGGAGGTGGTGGTAGCAGCAGTACCAGCAGTCCTACTCCGGACTTGGGATCGTACAATGTCGTGACGCCTGGAAATCAAACAATCAACGAAGGAACTGCACTCGTTCTTACAAACATCGGACAATTCGCCGACCCGACCAATAACGGTCCATACACATATACGATCGACTGGGGTGATGGACGACCGCAGGATACGGGAACCGCAACGATCGATGTGGTCAGCGGTCCGACCCAGGGTTCATTTGATGGAACGCATACATATGCAGACAACGGACAATATACGGTCACGGTGATGCTCACGGCTGCAAATACCATCGTAGCAGGAAGCACGTTCACAGTGAATGTCCTGAACACAGCACCAACACTAACGGGCATGGTTAACCATATCCTACTGACTGACGCTCCTCTTCCTGTTTCGTTCACGGGTCAGTTTACGGATCCGGGCTTTAATAATCCGCTCAACGTCGGAGGTGAAGTACAGGAAATATTCACGTACAGCATTGACTGGGGAGACGGATCGCCATTGCAAAACGGTCCGCCGACAATCACAAATCAAGGAAGTGTAGGAGTCCCGAAACAAGGATCGATCACGGGAAATCACACATATAACACCCCGGGTTCGTACACGATTACCGTCGTTATCAACGACGATGACGGGGGACCGGACACGGAAACGTATAACGTGAATGTGACAAGCGTGATGGGATCGAATTTGAATTTCCCTGACGGGTCCTATGCCGGCTTCCCATATCAACAGGTAACCGACCTCACGGGAAGTACGCCATTTACGGTGGCGTTCTGGCTAAAGCCTGGAACGAGTCCGAACGCAACGATTCTTCGCTATTCACAGCTCATCGGAGCATATGGCGCATTCTCCATAGCATTATTGGATGGATCACGATCGATCGCCGTACGTACAAACTGGTTCGGTACCGTAAGTTCCATTGGCCAAGCAACGGATGTTTTCCCGGAAGGCGATACAAGCTTCCATCACATCACCATCACGTATGATGGTGCTTTTAGTATTCCAAGTAACCCGATTTCGAATGTAAAACTCTTCGTCGATGGTGTGCAAGTAGCAATGCCAATGGGATCAATGATTGGCGGTACGACCGGAATCAGCGCATTGGTCTTCAACGATCTTTCGAATGGAAGTCTTGGAAATTTGGACGACGTTCGCATCTATAACTACGACATGAGCACCACGCCTGCCAATATCACGCTGCTTTCTGATACGAATGCTGCGAATAATCCTTCCTCTGGATTGCTCCACTATTGGAACATGAATGAAAACACCGGAACAACGGTGAATGATTCTATTGGAAGCGCCCACGGAAGTATCACGAATGCTCTTTGGAGCAACGACGCGCCTTTTTAAACAACTTCCGTCTGCTTGATTTAGCCGTAAAAGAGACTATACTATGTGTAGTCCCAATGTACTGAACTTGCTCTTAGATAAGAGAAGGTTCGTTCTTCTTAACCACTCGTCCCATGCGTGCCTCATTCATCGCCGCCATTAACCAGATCTGTGCTGAAAAAAACGTTCGTCCTGAAGACGTTCTCGAAGCCGTGCGCCAAGCCATCGGTACGGCGTACCGCAAAGATTTCGGAAACAAAGAACAGGAAATCCGCGTGATTCTCCGTGAAGATCAGGACATGCCATCGATCCTCCTTGTGAAGGAAGTCGTCGATGATGTGGAAAATGAGAACTTTGAAATCAGTATTAAGGATGCACGAAAGATTAAGCCGGATGCTGAGCCAGGTGATGAAATCGAAATCGATGTCACGCCGATTGAATACGGCCGCATTGCTGCACAGGCTGCAAAGCAGGTCATCTTGCAGAAGCTCCAGGAATCGGAAAAGCAAAGCTTGTACGAGAAATTCAAAGATCGTGAGCACGAACTGCTCACTGCAACAGTGACGAAAGTTGAAACGAACTGGGTCACGCTTGATATCGAAGGTATGACTGTCTCGCTCCCATGGCGCGAACAGATTCCAGGAGAACACTACTACACAGGAAAGCGCATCCGCGTATTCCTCGACACTGTCGAACTCACGGGCAAAGGTCCACAGCTGCGCATTTCACGCACACATCCAAACCTTGTTCGCAAGTTGCTTGAATTGGAAATTCCAGAAATCAGAAACGGTGATGTCGCCATCATGGCCATCGCTCGTGATGCTGGTTTCCGTAGCAAAGTTGCCGTGAAGAGCAATGATCCACGTATCGATCCAATCGGTGCCTGTGTCGGTCAGAAAGGTGTCCGTATTCAGTCCGTCATGGAAGAAATCAACGGTGAACGTGTCGACATGATCGAATGGAGCGATGATCCAATTCGCTTGATCTCGACTGCATTACAGCCAGCTGCAATTTCTGCGGTCATTATCGTGAATGCAACAGAACATGAAGATGAAGAAGGTCGTAAGATCAAGAAGCGCGCTGCGGTCTTCGTGGAAGAAGCACAGCGTCCGATGGCAATCGGAAAGAAAGGCCAGAACATCCGCCTTGCGACACAGCTCACGAACTACGAACTCGATATGTATAACTACGAAGAGCTTCCAGCGTTCAAAGCCAAACTTGCGGAACTTCGCGGTGAAGAGGTTGAAGTTGCGCTTCTGAATCAGGAACCAGCGGAAGGCGCTGAAGAAGAGAAGCCAAAGCGTGGCAGCAAGAAAAAGGAAGTTGCCGAAGCGCCTGTAGAAGCAGAAATCGAGAAGCCTGTGCCTGCCGAAGAAACCCCAGAAGAAGGCGCAGAAAAGCCAAAAGAGGAGTAAGCTTCTCTCCATGCCGTTTCCGAACCTCGACTTCGTCGTACTGGATACCGAAACCACGGGATTCGTCCCGCGAATCCATCGTGTCATCGAATACGCCGCCGCGAAAATCAGTGGTGGAAAGCTGACGGAAGAATATGAATCGCTGTTTTTCATCGATGGTGAGGTTCCGCCGCATATCGAGATGCTCACACGCATCAAAACCTTGGATCTACGAGGAAAGCCGACATTTGCGGACAAGAAAGCGGAGATCGAAAAAATGTTTTCTCCGGAGACGATCGTCGTTGGACAAAATATTCCGTTTGATATCGGAATGTTGAAGGGTGAAGGCTTCGATCTGTCTGGATATCAATGCATCGACACATCGATGTTGGCTTCCATTGCCTTTCCGGAATTTGAAAGTTATTCACTCGGCTACATGAGCGAGATTTTGAAGCTGGATCATGCACCGAAGCACCGCGCACTCGGTGACGTTCGCGCCACGGTCGCTATTTTGGAGAAGTGTATCGAACGTTTGTCGATGCTTCCGGAGACCTCGCTCGTGAAGATTCGTGAGCTCGCTGCACGTGGGCCAAAAGGCTACCGCATGCTATTTGATGCCATCGAAGGAAATGGCTCATCCAAGCCAAAATGGCTCAAGATGCCGGCTCCGCAAACATTTAAACCGGAACGAGCAATTGACCTCCCGCTCGGACAAGAACCAGTCGGTACTGTTGAATTAATTGAGGAATCACTCGACCCTGCATTCATCGAAGAGGTACTGCATGCCGCTGATAAGAAAAAAGAGAAACGAAACTTCATCGCAGTGAAAAATTTGGAGGCAACGGTTCGCCGTATCGATCTTCCGGAAGGAACATCCGTACTCTACGCACCACATTTGCTACTCAATCCGGAAAGTGCCGCGACATTTTTGGCGCAATCAACATTCACATCCGACGAACTTCTCCTCGCGATCAAACTCTTTTTGTACGAACCGATCAAACAGGACGATCTTCCACTGCATGGCGAAGAAAAACACATTTGGTCAGGCAAACTCGCCTGCAATTTCGAGAGTCCGTGTTACATCGAGCAGATTGCGAAGCTGACCCACATCGTGTTGGTCGACCATCGACAGCTCTTGGAACACGTTGAGATGAAGAACCTTCCTCCAGAATCGACCCATATCGTGTTTGATGACGCATCGATGCTGGAAGACACCGCCACCCGTGCTTTCGGCTGGTATGCGGCCATTGCGAGCCTCAGAAAGGCCGCCGAGAGCGACACGGTGCTCACGAAATTCACTGATTTGTTGCAATTGTGGATCGAAAAAACTCGGAGTGGTACCGATGTCCGCTATCTTGCAGTGTCTGATCTTTCAAGTGCTGAAGCTGGTGGACTGAAAAAACAATTGGACGATATTCTGCAAGGATCTGTGTCCACGCAAGTACGCACGATTCTTGAACACATTCAAAAAATTCTTGATCCGATGAATTTGTCAGGTCGCATCACATGGATTGAGGTCTACCAAAACGGCGATCAGATTCTGCAATCCGTTCCATCGAGTATCGCAGTCCTGCTGCGGGATACACTGTTCTCCGATTTTTCCGTCAGTCTGCTGATTCCACCGAAAAGCGCAGAAATACTCGGCGCTATTCTGCCACGTGGACTCAAAACAAAAGTCAGTGCACTCGCCGAAGAAGCCGTTCAAGAATTGTCACTCAAGATGCCGGAAAAATTTGATATCGACGCATTTGTGAAAACCGCCACAGGGAAATCTGTCATTCTTTTAAACAGTCGTCGCATGATTGAGGAGCTCTACATTCGTCATGAAGAAAGCTGTGAGGCACGCGGCATGAAATTGTTCTGCCAAGGCCTCAGTGGTGGCCAAAGCCGCATGCAAGCGGAATTCAGCGCAGTGGAAGGTGATGCGATTCTCATCGTCACACCGTGGACCTACGAAGGATTTGAACTGCCACCGAACACGGTCGATCACCTGATTCTGCATACGTTGCCGTTTGACCATCCATCACATGCCATCATCGGAAAACGTGCCGAGCAATTCGCCAATCCATTCAATGAATACTCCCTTCCTCGCGTCATCCATCGTGTCTTCCGATTGTTACGAACATTCGCACGTCACAAAACTGAACAGGGAACGGTCGAAATCTTGGATGCGCGTCTACGTACGAAAGAATACGGGAAAACGATCCGAAGATATCTGGAACAATTCGCCATTGCCGATGCAACAGATGTAACTCCTGCAGAAACTGTGGCTGTCTCTCCAAAACCTATGAAGAAAGCGGCAAAGCCAAAGAAAAAGAAGGCAGAAGAACCTCCCGCAGAACAACAAGCATTGTTTTAATCGGCACCTCTCCCGAAGAGAACCACAAAGAACGTGCGCCAGAAGATCCAGAGATCTAAGAGCGGCGACCATTCTTCGATGTAGCGCATATCGAATTGTACTTCTTCATCGAATTTGAGATCTGAGCGGCCGGAAATCTGGGCGAGTCCTGTCATACCCGGCTTCACGATGAACAAACGACGCTGGTAATCGGTATAACGATCTACTTCCTCCGGTAAATGTGGTCGGGGACCGATCAAAGACATCTGACCAACGAGTACATTGAAGAGCTGTGGTAACTCATCCAGAGTTAGACGACGCAGCACTTTTCCAATTGGCGTCACGCGCGGGTCATTTTTAATTTTAAACAGTGGCCCGTCGGTGCGATGACTGAGATGCGCGATGTCTTTCTTTATTTGATCAGCATCGTTGCGCATCGTGCGGAATTTCAGGACGGGAATCATCCCCTGCTCATGTTGGCCGATACGGCGGCTCACGTACAAGATGGGCCACCCACTCGTACAAACCACTAGGAACGCTGTAATGAACATGACAGGACTCAGGAGGACAATCAGAATGATGGAACCGACGATATCCCAGAAACGTTTTAGGACACGGCCCCACCCGTCGAGCGGTGTCGGCTGAAATGAGAGAATCGGCACGATGCCGATATGAGAAATATCAAGATGTTGTGGAACATCGGAAAATACCGGCGGCAAAAATGCGTATCCGACATGATGACTACGGCAATAATCGATAAGTTCCGTCGTCTCTTCATTCTTCGGATGCGGATCGGTGTGGAGAATAAGATCGATGTGGACGAATTTTCGGCGATGCATCAATTCGGACATTGTCGCGATGTGCCCTTGGTACTGATAACGCGGATCTTTGAGGAGCAGTGCGTGTAAGAGCTTTGGAATATCTTGTCCGCCCAGAGACACAACAGCGCGGACGCCAATACCCCGGCGAAGCAGCGCACGTTGGAGCAGCAAAATGAATGTGTGCACGAACAGGACAAAGATCGTGAGGAGCACCGTCGACTGTGCCAAGACGAATCTGGAGAAGAAGAGTTCTTTCTCGATGAAGACGTACCACATGACGATGAGCATCAGCCAAATTGCGGAGACTGCGAAGATACGTCCGACTTCTTTCCAGGGTCCTAACGTGATTTTGAGCGCATATAACCCGAACAATGTTGCAAGTGCGATGTAGAGCGCGGCCGCTGCAAACATGAACATTGCGTACTCTTCAAATGGCAACAGTGTGTTGGCTGGTGGAAGGAGTTGCACACCTGGAATGAGGTCGATGTTTGCCTCACGAAGTTGATACGAAAGCATGAGTGCCACAAGCACCGCGGCAAAGTGCAGCGGAACTTTGAGGACACCGAACAAAACTTCGATCTGTTTCATGTGGCTATTTTAGCCTAGTTTGCATACGAAAAACGCGCCTTTTCAAGCGCGTACTTCGTTCTGCTCTTTCATACGCCGGATTCTGTACCCACGTGTGTGGGGATGATCATCTATCTAGGCCAGGGATTGCTCCCAGGCTCAAGCGGAGGGGTGAGAGGCGTAACGAAACCATTACGAATCCCTCAAACCCAAATCCTCCTTGCACCACCATAAGTTTACCGTCTGTCCTTGCGGACGGACCTCCGTTCTAGCCGGAGGCGTTTCACATACCCGCAGCAAGTGCGGGTTCGTCTCTGTGGCACTGGTTCTCACGTACATTTACCGGATATGGAGCACGTGGGCGGGCGTTACCCGCATAGCGTTTCAGTGGTGTCCGGACGTTCCTCCTCGCTTGCGCGAGGCGATCATCGTGAAAGAGCAGAGCTCTAGTATAGCAAAAATGGCTTCTGGATTCAAGAAAAGGGGTTGAAAATACCATATTGTTCTTCACAATACGACGCTATGAATACGAGCAAACAATGGCAATTTACTGACGCGGCATCTATTCCTGCGCTGGAAGACAGTAGGCATAAAGATAGCACTATCGCGATTCGATCTGAACGTACTGAAAATGCAGAAACCTACCAAGCAGTAATCATGGACCCACACTCTGCATCTCGTGATTTCTTTGACATACTCAATCACGCATCGCCATCCAAGCTGGATCCTCAATACGCAGTTCAGGCAGTCAAATCTGATTGGAAAATGCCCGATGAAACAACTCCTGAATCCAAGCGCTTGCAAACACTCCATAAAAATGGACTGAAAGGATTGTGGAGCCTTTTTGAAAGGCATCGTAAAAAATTCCTTGATGCGCTTGAAGTTGCAGAAATTTTTCCAAGTGTCGAAGAGAAGTATCGAACACAATCGGAGGTGGAAAGCGATATATATCAATTTCTACAGAACAAGCCTGACCTTCTTGAATTCTTTCACAGACTCCATTTTGGGAACGAGGAGCATCTCATGCGTGTGCTGCGAGAATGGCGCAAGGAACAAGTCGGACGAAAGGGTAAAAAAAGGATACCTGCTGACAATGCGTTCAATAATTGGACATCGAAACAACTACAGCAGGCGAAAGTATACGTTTCTCGTTCATCTATCGAGCCACAAGCGCGGCAAATCGCATTCTCTATGAAAGGTGAAAATTTTTGGAACAATCGAAATGACCAATACGCAAAAATTACTCCGTTAGGATCGGAGCCATTGTATGTGTACGACTGGCATGCTGCACTTATAAGCGCTGCGAACGCTCACACACGCAATGAAGTTGTGAAAAACGGTGGGTATGAAGCAAAAGTATCTTTGGAAAAACAGCGAAATATTCTTCGTGCTCGATTTCATATCATAGAGAATCAGGCCGTACTGCGACGTAAGCTCTTCCCACTCTTGCAATGGAACGCCGGGCCTGATGGACGTCAGTGGATGTATGAAGATCTTGATGGAGAAAGTTTTTCTTCGCTTGAGCCCGCATTGCCGAAAAGCATCCCTTTCGAATATGACAAAAAACAGGCTGATCCGCTTTTTGGTCTTATAACGATCACTGGAACCAGACAAGACCTCGTCGAGTCGTGGCCAAAAGTCATGGCGCTTCCAAAGGGGAGATACAATCAAATACTTGGCCCCGCTCAAATCCCCGTACTCGCCCCGATGAAAGAGAGAGCAATCCTGAAGGACAACGCTCTTTTAGATACATTGGAAGACATTGCAAAAAGTGGAGCCGCCTCGGAGGATTGAACTCCGGACCCACGCATTACAAGTGCGTTGCTCTACCACTGAGCTAAGGCGGCTGGATGCATGAAAGGAAACCTTGTCGGTTTCCTCTCATGAGCTCTCTTTCCCTTCAAGGTGTGCCTACAGGGTCGGCAGAGCCGCCCTTTGGCACAAATTTTTTGAAAAGAAAAAAAGATCAAGCGCAGTCTACAACCTACCCCCTACCCCCTACAACCTCGTTATTGTGGGAGCGTAAATGTGAACGTTGTTCCCTTCTTTTCCTCGCTTATAAACGTAATAGTTCCGCGCATTGCTTCTGTGGCAATTTTTGCGATGTACAGGCCAAGTCCGTTGCCATCAGCATCGGTAGATCGGGCATTATCGGCACGGAACAATTTCTCAAAGATATGTTGCTTCTGATGTTCCGGAATACCGATTCCTTGGTCACGGACCACGATCGACAGTTCTTTGTCACCATGCGTGACAATAATCTCCACCTGGCTCTTTTCCGGAGAGTATTTGATCGCATTGCCGATGAGGTTTTGCAGAATAAGCTTGAGTCCATCAGCATCGGCAACGATCGGAACATGTGCGTCAACGCCGGATGTTTTGATTTCAATACCTTTGGAACGAACTTCATGTGCAAAGAGTTCTTCCACACTGCGTAGGACATCGATGAGATCGATAGGTTTTGGATTGATCGAGAACGTGCCCATTTCCAATTTTGCGGAGTGTAGCAATGAGTTCACGAGCTGAATCATGCGGTCGTTTGCAACGCCGATCGCTTCAATCGGCTTGTAGCATTCATGATCGATTTGTCCGCAATCACCGTGTAAGAGCATTTCGATGTACCAACGAATGGCAGAGAGTGGCGTACGCAACTGGTGCGATGCAAGCGAGATAAATTCTGATTTCAATTTGTCGATACGACGATCTTCCGTGACGTCACGGAACACGGCGACTGTACCGATGCATGTATCACCCTGCATGATCGGTGTGACCGCGATGAAAATCGGCACGTGTTGTCCGTCTGCAGTGACCAAGAGGAATCCTGGATCCGGAACACGCAGATATGTTTTCTTTTCCTGAAGCACGACATTGATAGGATGCTCCTTTGGATCGAGCGGCTTATCATCTTTGCCAGCCAACGTAAGGATGCCTTCGAATGGCTTGCCTACAGCATCTTGTGCATTGTGCTTGGTAAGACCGGACATTGCGTCATTCACGAGATTCACAATGCCTTTTGCGTCCGTTACGACGAGACCGAATTCAATACTGCGAAGTACCGCTTCATTCTGTGCATTTTTCTCAGCCAATTCCCGCGTACGCTCACGAACTTTCTCTTCAAGGTGTTCATACGAATCACGCAAACGGCCCGTCAGTTCAAATGCAGCATTGTCGACGATTTCCAATTCGTTACCGGTAAAAATAGTGCGATCAAAACTCCACTTCTTCGTTTCAAGTGAGGAAAGTTTGTCCTTCAATTCCAAAAGTGGCGATGTAATGCGCTTCGCAAGATTCAAGACGAAGAGTACGGATAAGACGATAATGACGAATCCAGCCGCGAACATCGTTGATGTAAGGCGTGCGATTGGTGCATAGGCTGTCGCACGGTCGGTTGTTGCCATCACACCCCACCCAAGCGTTGGGACAGAGCGATACGCAGCAAGTACTTTGATGTCTGCATAGTCTTCTGTTTCAAGTTCGCCTTCTCTGCCGCCTGCAGCAAGTGCAAGTGCGACGTTTTTCTCAAACAAGTCATCAAATGGTCCCACGTACAATGACGTTGGAACACCATTCTGTGCGTGCAAGAGGTACAAATCATTCTCATTACGGAAGCCGATATACAGATTGCCGTTCCCGACGGAGGAATCGAGTGCCATGGCAAGCAATGGATCAGCATCAAAGATTGCGACGAGATGTTCGCCCACGGTTTCTTTAGGCGTGACGATCACGTACGACACAAGTTCCTTGTTCAGGAAGATTGGGAATAGCGTCGTCGTCTCAGACTGCATGATCAGATTGATGCTTTCTGCAGAAAGAGTGTACGGAATTTCTCCTTTCACGATCGTAATGGTGCGATCGGACTGCACGGTGAACAATGCTTCCAGTCCAAGCAGTCGACGAATGGCTGGCGAATCGACGACTTCACTCTCATCTCCGAGCAATGCGATTTGTTCGCGCTGACGAGAGAGAATACTTTCAAGGAGATCTTCCTTCGCACTCGCAACCGTACGAAGTTGATCGTATGTCACCATGCGAATCTGTGAACGTGCGAGCAAATATGCCGTCAGGACCATCAGGAAAACTGTCGCCGACACAAGCAATGCAGTTTGGAGAAACAGCGCATTTTGGAGCGAATTTTTAACTGTTGGCACGGCGGATGTTGTTGTTTTTTTGAACATGATTCTATCTACGTATTATACCAGAAAATTGGCTTGGGGACCACGAAAAAAGCCCCCCGTGAGGAGGGCTTTTAGCTGTATTTCAGACTGAATTAACGAGTAACCGTGATCGTTGCTGGAGCAGACTCGTTCAGAGCGTTTGGAGCAGCAACAGTGATGCGGCCGTTCGTGTCGCGAACGATCGTGTATTCCGTGCTGTTGACGTCCGTTGAAGATGGGTCAACTGGCATTGCAACAACGTACGAACCCGTGAGGATGCTGAGGTTGACGACACCCGTACCCGTGCAGGTAACACCTGCAGCTGTGCGGCAGATTTCGCCGACAGTCGTTGTGATCGTACCTGGGATCTGACCGTTGTTGTCGATCGAGTACTGGTACACGGCGTTCAAGATCGTGTTCACGTCTGAACGGCGCTGTGCGTTGCGAGCATCACCAAGCTGCTTGGTTGGGTTGATAGCCACGATAACGATGGCTGCGAGGATCGCGATGATCCCGATAACGAGGAGGAGCTCAATGAGCGTAAACCCTCTCGCGGAAGAACGAAGTTTCATAGAAATGGGGAGAAAATAAGGAATTACTGGAAAAGCGTAGCACTACCGCACGGTATTGCAATTGCTTCTTTGTGCACGATTCAGTGTCTTCACCTCAGAGAAAAATCAGCATTCCAGCAATATCGGGGCTGCGACGCACTCTTCATTTTCGCAGTAGGACCAAGAAAAGTTGTGATTGATACACGTCGGCGCTGGGCAACTGCCGCAACCGCCAGCTTCGCTCTGATCATCAGGATACAGAGTTACTGCTGTCGAAAAATGACGGTTGTAGATCTCAGGCTGAGGCAACGGAATCGTGGTTTGAAGATCGAAATTCATTTGGACGCTTTTGCCTGCAGCCGTCGATGTGTTGCGGAAAAATAAATTTTTCACCTGCAAATCTTCCGGCAGGATCGAGTAGACCGATGTACCTTGAATGAAGATCAATTCTCCCGACGCATTCGTGGTGAAGATCGTTGGAAATTCCAATGCTGAGGCCATTTGAACGGCCAAAATCGAACCGGATTGCTGCATCGCTGGAGACAAAATCAGTTCACCGCGACGAGTGGTTCTGGTCAACATATGCAACATGTTCGCGCCGTTCTGTTCAAGGTTTGAGATGCTGCGCTGACGAATACGCGCGTCTTGTGTGGCCATCAGCACACCGATAATCGTGGATCCAAGAATGCCAAGGATACCCACGAACAAAATGAATTCGGTGAGTGAGAAACCGGAGCGGACCTGCAAATGTTTCATTGGCACAATGTGAGGAACGGCACTTCTTGCCAAGAATAAATCAGAGTTTTTGGTAATAATTGCTGAATGATAATTTCCATACGTCGAGTCACAGTACCGACTTCTGCTTCTGTACAGAGAATGCGATTGTTATTCCCTGCACCGCCAATGGCAAACACTTTGCAACGACCGCCATTCTGAAATTGGGTGACGATTTCGTTACCCACATACAATGGGTCTGCACGTAATTTCATGAGTGCATATTCGCTGCATCCTTCACTGAGGGCGATCGCATCTGCTGATTGCTGAATAGAAAGAGCGGTGCGCATCGCGCCAGTGCCAAGCAATACCAAAGACACAACCACTGCAGACGCAATCGTTCCCACGACCAGAATCGAGAGTAGAAGGATGTAGCCCGGCGAAGAATCGGTCATCTTCATAATGCGGGAGCAAATACAGAAAATGTCGTCGCTGATACGGCAAAGAGTCGGTCGTGAACCCAGTCATAGGCGATACCGCGAATCGCGGAAGGAGCGTTGTAGGTAGCAAGAATGGGATTCGCACCGTTCGCAAATTGGGACATGCTGATCGTGCGCAATTCACCCGTGGAAAAATCACTGGAGACAAATCCATATTTTCCGGTTGGATCGGAATCAAAACCTGTTGCAGCTCCTCCGAGTTCTACCGACCATGGCCCCGGCGGGGAACTTGGGAATGGTGAATCTGCGACGGAATAGAGCATCAATTCGCTAATGGTTGATCCATTGGCACGGCCGATGATCGCCGACGTGCCGAACGTATGGGTAATGGTTCCGTCGAAGACTTCGGTCAGATCGACTCCCTTTCCCGGAATGTACGCAAGTGCAGTTGGATCAAACACATCGACGACTTGAAATTCTGCAGTATCATCGGCTGTCGACAAATACGCGTAGCCGTCACGCAAGCTGATATCTGTGACATTCGCATCGACACTCAGTGATCCGGCGAGTGAAAGTCCTCCTGTAGAAAAAAGGTTCAATGCAAAAAATTCATTGCCGCTGGTGTTTTGATTTGTTCCTGCATAAATGGTGCCGTTGAAAGAATTGATCGAACGTGCGAGCCCGCTTCCCGGCAAGTTATAACTACCGCTCATACGCGCAGCATTCAAGGTTGCAGGATGCGTAATATCGTACGCCTGAATTTCAGCAGCTGAATTATCCGTTGCGAGAATCAACATGTTGCCTTGGATTGTGGCATCGTATGCGCCAGCCAAAAGATCAAATGATGACGCAATGCGTTGAGGTGAGGCGGGATTGCTGATGTCAAAAATATAGAGACCACGTCCGTTTTGTGAGCGATCACCCGTAACATACGCATAATTTCCCTGCACAAGCACATCTGTGAACTGTGCCGTGGTGCCACCTGTATATGTTTTGATGAAACGAATCGTATTCCAGTTCCCACTTTGCACAACTTTGTGCCAATTGGTGAGATAGGTGCTTAAGACAATGGATCCTGAACGTGATTTTCCGAAATTCCATTCCACTTTGGAGCGCGCCTGTAGCCAATCTACAGAATGTGAGGAAATCGTGAGCGTTGTCGTAAATCCGGAAGATGTAATCGGTTGTGACTGCAAAGCCCAACGTCCGTTTGTACCGACTGTGATGCCATATGTACCGGGAGAGAGTGCTAGAAAATCTTCATCACGTAATTGTCGAACGCCTTCCAAAGCTTGTTCCGCCTGGAAGACTGCGCGAACTCGGTCTGCACCTGCGACGGTGCTCTGCTGCCCCAGAAAAAGCGTCAGACCGACGCCCGTTAAAAATAAACTGAAGACGGCAATCGATAACACTGCTTCAAGTAAGAGTGAACCTGGCCGTTGCACGAAAGGAGCCTCTCCAACAATGCGGAGAGACTCCCTATGAACGTGCGATCGTGGCATAAATTATAAACCTTCAGAGACCATGTCGAGCAATGCCTTGCCGCAACCGAATTTGCGGGACGTCTTAATGTAGTAGGAGAACAAGCTCTTCATGTTGCGATACAAAGTCGGATACTCATTAAAGCGGTGTTTTCCTTTTCCGTCGATAGCATCAAGGATTTGGCCGCAGCTGCAACCACCCGTATCCAGCAATGTAAATTCGCTGATTTCTTTGCGTGGGCCCGTGCGGAAGATGTTGTCACGTGATGTAAGTGCGTAACTATTGAATAACATGTATTCCGTCGGAACAGATTCCGGCAAGAAGGTGCCCGAACAAATGTCATCGGCGTCACTAACACCGTCACCGTCTGTATCCTTTGGCTTCGAAGAACTGGAAGATGACGTACTCGTGGAAGACGATGAGCCGCCGGAAGATGTGCTGGAGGAAGCGGAAGAAACGGAAGATGAAGAGGATGATGTCGGACGTGGGCAGCCGCCGAGACTTGCCGGCTTATCTACGGAAAGAAGCAGAACTGCATCCTGGTAATCAGATGTTGTATCAACGTCATTCAATTCTACTAGTACCGCCACTTCGCGTGTGCCGATATTCATACGGTTTGTCGGATCCAAAATGTCTGTCATGAAACCTGTGAGTGACGTGCGTTCACGAAGTGTTTCCGTATCAGGCGCGCTCTGTCCTTTGGTGAGAACTTTGACGCGGTTATCACCGATACCCGAACGAACCGTGCGGTTGAAGAGCCATGAATAACGTCCGTTGAACTCGAAGACAATGCGGCTGTTGGCCGGAACATCTCTGAGTGTGACAATTTCATTTCCTTTGAACCCACGATACCCGAGCAATGTCTGCCATGTGGCACCATTATCGAGGCTGTAGCGTCCGCGAACTTGAATTTTCGGACCACGGAAACCATATGTACTTTCGGAGCCGAGGACGAAGATCGTCATATCTGATTTTCCTTGTGTTGTCAGAAGGCCATCGCTTGAAACAGTGAATGGAATGGCGCATGCATCAACGCTGCTGGACTGACTGCTCTGACTGGATGATTGTGACGATGTCGAAGATGTGGAAGATGAACTGCTTGAACTCTGCGCAGAAGACGAACTTGCACTTGGCTCACCGCCGTTCCAGTACAAGATAACACCGTCATCGTTCGTGGTTGTACGGGTTTTGAATGTCATGCTCTTCGTATTTGGCCCGGCTTCAAATTCATCGCCATTTGGGCCATCGTTTGTGATGCCATCAGTCGGATTTTCGGAAGCATCACCACCTGTGTCGTTCACCGTTGAGGTTATGTATGCCTTGTTGAACAGCACACGCGCATCAACGAGTTCTTTATGGTTATCGTTGGAATGCGAACCGTGGTTACGAATCTTGATCCAACCGTTACCGCGTTCAAACGCAAAACCGGCAACGTTTTCCTGCATGCCGTTGTCGATGATCGTCTGGCCGTTTGCGACGAGTGGAATCCACTGTTCTTCGGAGAATGCGATCGCATTCGGACCGACATAGACCTTATTGGCGACGTTTCCGTTGCCCGTATTTTCCAAGCGGTTGAAGCTGATCTTCACACGTGGTTCATTGGACGAGTTACATGTGGTTGTCTTCTTGTTGAACGTGGCAAGGATCACGGCATCTTGGAAGTCGGCACCGCTGTCCAATCCGCCAAGTTCAACGAGATACACCAAGTCGCGCGGGCCGATCTTAATGCGATTGTTGTTATCGATAATATTTTTCAAGTACGTGGACAATGAGGCTTGATTGCCGAATGGCGCATAGTTGGGAACTTTGTCACCATTTTTCAGAACATAGACGTGACCTTGGCGATCATCGGACTGATACGTCTTATTGAAAACCCAGGAGTAGCGACCATTAAACTTCAAGACGAGTGGCGTGCTGTCTGGAATATTTGTGAGCTGCTGTGAATCGTTCTGCACAATAGGTTCACCATCATAGAGGTCGACCCACGTCGTACCGGCTGTAACGCTAGCAGACACACGAACGGCAACTTTCGGGCCATTCTGACCGTATGTGATTTCAGAACCAAGCACCTTAAGCGTGATGTCGTTTGTACCGACGGTATTCACTTCACCATCATCAAGATCGAAGTTCACGGAACAGTTGGCATCATCATCCGGACCGACCGAAGACGATGTGCTGCTCTGACCGGCGGAACTGGAACTTGTTGGAGTTGAAGAACTTCCGGCACTGGTACTGGAAGATGTGCTCGCGACGGAGCTGGATTGCGCAGACGATGTGACCGAAGACGTGGAGCTGGATTCCTCTTCCTCTTCTTCGCTAGACGATGCACCACCGATACTTCCCTCCGGGATATCGGTTGATTGGATCTCTCCTACAAAGCGTAGTCCGAAGTTATCCACGATAATTTCACGATATTCCCCATTTAATGCAGTGAGGTAGATACTGCCTGTCTGATTCGGAATACCATCCAAACGCGAGAAGATCACTTCCGGCAAACCGGATGTGTCGATTGTTTCTGGAATGGAGATCACCTCATCCTTCGTGACATCACGAAGGATGTACCCTTCACCAGAGAACAGTGTTCCCTCTTGAACGTAGACACCCCATGCGGAGTCATCTTGTCCGGCTCGTGCGAGTGCTTGCGCGCGATGGAGCTCTTGGACGATACCTTCAGTCGCAAGGTTCAAATCCGAACGGATCTGATACGTGCGATACAACGGCACCGTAAGTCCCGCCGTAACGGCGATGAGACCGATGACGATGAGTGCCTCGAAGGCGGTATATCCGTGCTTCACGCGGTGAATGCCGGACGAGAGGGACATGCGTGCGATACGCATAAGAATGGGGGGAAGGGAATGATTGGTGTTAACGGCCGATTGTGCCGACGATGGAATAGATTGGGACAATGATAGCAAATGCGACGGTACCGACGATGCTTCCGATGAAGAACAACAAGATCGGTTCGAGAATGATCGGCAATTTATGAGCGGTTTCTTCGGCTTTCTTCTCATAAATCGAAGCGATTTTCAGAAGCATATCAGACAGCGTACCTGATTTCTCGCCCGTAACGACAAGTTGCTGGACTGAGTGTGGTAAAACTTTT
>JALHMU010000011.1 GCA_022843885.1 Candidatus Peribacteraceae bacterium
GTTTCCGGCGACCGTTCCCTTGCAGCCGGCAAGCACGGCGCATTTTTCAACACACTCGACGGACTCAAAGATCATTTCGATCGTATCGATGTCCTGACACCACGCGTCGAGACAAAAGGATCCATGGAGCCGATGCCAAAAGTCTTTCTGCATGTGTCTCCGACCAATCTGTGGGGACAGTCGAAATGGATCGCGGAAGAAGGACAACGATTGTTTGCCGAACAGAAGCACGACATCATGACCGTGCATGAATTTCCACCCTTCTATAACGGGCGAGGAGCGAAAAAACTGCATGCAGTAACGAAAATTCCGTATGCACTTGAAATCCATCATATTGTTGGTTTTCCAGAGGCAGCATCGTTGCAGGAACGTGTCGGGCGATTCATGACGGACAAGTATATTGCCAAAGATGCGCGTGATGCGAAGAAAGTTCGCGTTGTGAATATGGAAGTGCGTACACACCTCGTTCGAGAAGGAGTGGATGCAAAGAAAATTGAATGTGTGCCTTCGTTTTACTTGGATGCGAACATTCTGAAGCCTGATCCAACGGCGAAAAAAGAATACGACATTGTGTTCACCGGACGCTTGGTTCCGAACAAAGGTGTGCACTATCTCATCGAAGCGATGAAGAACATGCCACACCGAAAACTTCTCATCATTGGTGATGGACCAGAAAAAGAGAATCTTCAAAAACTTGCGGAAAAGCTCGGTGTGTCCGGACGCATCAGTTTCTTTGGTTGGTTGCCGACGCAAGAAAAAGTCTTTCAGATCATGCAGACAGCAAAAGTGTTTGTGATGAACTCATTGAGCGAAGGAGGCCCGCGCGTGGCTCTGGAAGCCATGTCTTTGGGTATGCCTATTATCGCTACGCCGGTGGGTGTGATGCCAGATGTGATCGAAAATAAAGTGAACGGACTCTTCACGACTGGTAAACCCCAGGACCTCGCAGCGAAAATTGAAATGCTTCTTTCCGATTCCGCATTGTCTGAGCGCCTGGGGCAGAATGCGCAAGCGGTATTACCTCAGTTTGAACGATCAAAAACACTCAAAGCGTACGCAGATTTCCTCAAATCCCTCGTATGACGCTGCTCTTTATCACGCAGAAGATGCACGAGCAGGATGCATTCACGATTCTCTGGATTCGTGCGTTCATGGCACGTGGTTACACGGTGAAAGTGATTTGTTTGGAAGATCGTGTGTCACCGATGGATTTTGAAATCTATTCACTCGGTAAAGAAAAAGGCGCGGGAAAATTTTCACAAGTTCTGCGATTCTTCAAATTGATTCGCACATTGAAATATGATCGTGTGTTCGTACACATGACACCTATTTGGAGTGCAATGGGCGCACCATATTGGATCCTGACACGCACGCCAGTGTACTTGTGGTATACCCACTACAAACACAGCGTATCTATGCGTATAAGCGGTTTCTACGTCAAACGGATGTTCTGCGCGACACCGCAAAGTCTGCCGCGATACGATCGTTCACCCCGAAAAGTGGTGGTCGGACACGGTATCGATCTCACAATATGGCCGAAGCGACAAAATGAATGCAAAGACATGAAACATTTGCTCGCAGTGCATCGACTCTCACGATCGAAACGACTCGAGCTTGGCATCCGTGCACTCACACATCTCTCCGCAGAGTACACATTGACCGTCTACGGTATTGAAGCCGAGCCTGATTACGTCGCAGAGCTCAAAGATTTGGTGAAAGAATTGCAATTGCAAGATCGTGTGATCTTCAAGGGAACCGTTCCGATGCAAGAGCTGGCTGCGATCTATACGAAGCATGAGCTGATGATCAATATGGCTTCCGAAACGATCGATAAAACAATGATCGAAGCGATGACATGCGGCTGTTTCCCGATTACCACCAAGCGCAATGCTGAAGCGATTGGAATGCGCTGGGCGCCGAAAGCGGAGACACCGGAAGCAATCGCCGCATTCATCAGGAAGTTCCCGGGTGTGTCGATTGATGAATTATACGCCGTTGCAGAACATCACAGCTTGCCAGGACTTATGGCGAAGATGGATGAGTTCATAAGAGAGGGGAATTGACATAAGAATCATATATTTTATAATGAATTAGCACTTGTCGTGCATAACGAATCAGCTCTTTGCATTGGAGGATGTATGTCGGAGAAAAAAATAGTTCTTCAGTTTAGCTTTCTCACACTTGTCCCTTCGCCCAAAGAATGCGAGAGCATTCACGAGCAAATGTACAAACGAGGAGATGGGAGCTCTACGTCCGTTGGCTACACGCCAAAGTACGCTGCAGGGTACGACCGAATCTTCAGTAGGCCCAGCAATAACTGACAATGCGTCGATTCGTTCCAGCTCTCATCCGTTTCGGGTGAGAGCTTTTTTTACAAACCTTCAATCGCATCACAGACCTCGTCAACTTGTTCTTGGCTTAGTTCAGCGAACATCGGCAATGAGAGGACTTCATCACACAGCATTTCTACGACTGGGAATGCACCTTTCTTATAGCCCAAGTCTTTGTATGCCGGTTGCAGGTGAATCGGGATCGGGTAATGAATGCCCGTTGCGATTCCTTTTTCTTTCAAGTGTGCCTGAAGTTTTTCACGATCTTTGGTACGCACAATCATCAAATGATAATTTGAACTGCAATCAGCAAGTGTTTCGATCAGCGTGACTTTCGATGAATTTTTGAGACGTTCATGATACCGAGCGGCAAGATTTCTGCGTGCATCATTCCATTTGTCCAAGTATTTCAACTTCACGCCGAGAACTGCACCTTGAATACCGTCCATGCGTTCATTTGCACCGATCAAATCATGATGATATTTCACATGTGATCCATGATCGCGGAACATCTTCACTTTGTTTGCCGCATCTTCACTGTTCGTGACAACTGCGCCGGCTTCACCGTAGGCACCCAGGTTTTTTCCAGGATAGAAACTGAAGGCGGCACCATCGGCGAGTGATCCTGTTCTTTTGTCTTTGTACAGCGCTCCTTGGGCTTGTGCGCTATCTTCAAATACGAGCAGGTTATGCTTCTTTGCGATCGCGTTGATTGCATCCATGTCCGCAGGCTGACCGTACAAGTGCACAGGCAGAATTGCTTTCGTTTTCTTCGTGATCGCAGCTTCGATTTTGCTTGGATCCATATTCGCCGTGCTTTCGAGTACATCGCAAAACGTTGGCGTTGCACCGGCGAGGGAAATTGCTTCGGCAGATGCGAAGAAAGAGTTTGGTGCGGTGATGACTTCATCACCAGGACCGATGCCATGTGCGCGGAGGAGCAATGTGATGGCAGACGTTCCCGAATTCACGCCCATCGCGAACGTACTGTGGCAGTACGCGGCAAATGCATTCTCAAAATGTTCGACCGACGGGCCGAGCGCATAGGTAGAGGTATCAAGCACCTGCTGGATCGCTTCGGCGATTTCAGCCTTAATGCCGCGATATTGGGCCTGCAGATCGAGAAACGGAATCGCCATAACGCCCGCACGATACTATACTTTGCAGGCATGACAAACCGCGAGATTCTCACCGCAGGCGATCGTGTATTGATCGTACGAATGACCAACGAGGATCAACCAACCTTTCAGCAGTGGCTTTCCGAGAATGCAGAGTTACGAGAGCTCATCGCAGATCATCGTGTTCCAACGATGGAAGATCAGCACAAGTGGTTTGCACGCGCCCAAGAACCTGATCGAAAACTGTTCTCGATTGTAACGATGGAAGGCGAGCTCATCGGAAATGGCGGGTTCGTCGATATCGATTTGGAAAAGAAGCAGGCGCAGTTTCGCATCACGATCGGACATACGGACTATCTCGGCAAAGGTTTCGGCACGGAGGCGACACGATTGATTGTTCGCTACGGAATGGAAGCCTTCGGATTCACACGAATCTATCTGCACGTACTGCCAACCAATGAACGGGCGATCAAAAGCTATGAGAAGGTTGGATTTGTGCGTAAAGAGGAATACACAGCCCCAAGCGGCCAAAAGAAGATTCTGATGGAGCTCGATCCTGTACACTTTGTATCTTGAGTATCGTCGTTCGCCAGTATCGGGATGCAGATCAAAAGCTGTGGGATGACTTCGTCTGGGCGTCGCGCAATGGCACGATCTTCCACACGCGTACGTTCTTGTCGTATCACGATCCAAAGAAGTTTACCGATCATTCCTTACTCTTCTTGAAAGATGATGTGTTGGTCGGAGTACTGACGGGAGCATTAGAAGAAAAGACGTTTGTGTCACATCCCGGCGCATCATATGGGGGGTTTGTCCTTTCGCCTGCCTGCGGCATGAAGGAAACAGGGGAGATGCTCGACGCATTTCTTGCCTATGCCAAAGAGCAGAAGTGGAAAGGTGCGACGTTCTTGCGACTGACACCGCCGAGTGTTCGAAAACTTTCGTCCGATGATCAAGAGTATGCGTTATATCACCGAGGTTTCCGAGTTGATCGTTTTGAACTTGCGAGCTCGTTATTTTTAGCAGGAAAGAATACTGAGACACTTCCAGATACGTTTTCAGGAAAGTGCCGAAATGCTCTTCGGAAAGCCGAAAAGAGCGGTCTGACATTCAAGGAATCCGATGATTTCAAAAGCTTCTGGAAGATCCTGGAATCCACACTCGAAGTACGTCACGCATCGAAGCCCACTCATTCTGTCGAGGAAATTTTGACACTGAAAAAATTATTGCCGAAACATATTCGATTATTCGCCGCATTCAAAGAGAAAGAGATGATCGGTGGCATCGTGACATTCACATTGCACGACAAAGCGATCTACACACTCTACATCGCACAGAACTATGAGTATCAAGAACTACGCTCCGTGCATCTCATCGTCACGGAACTTGCGCGCGTCTGCATCCGCGAAAAGAAAGATGTTCTGCACTTTGGTATTTCCACGGAAGAGAAAGGAACAGTCGTGAATGATGGACTTTTCTTCTTTAAAGAAAGCTTCGGCGCCGTCTCCGTTCGCCGCGAAAGTTATTCGATTACGTTTTAATCCATGAGTGAAAAGATTCCCTGTTCGGTTGTCATTCTGACGCGTAACTCTGCCAAAAGCCTCCCACAGGCCTTACGCAATCTGCAGAGTTTCGGCGAAGTCCTGATTCATGATGCAAATAGCGAAGATAACACCGTCGAGATTGCTCGTCAGTTCGGTGCACGCGTTGAGAAGCAGTATGATACCGAAGAGAAGAGTGTGCGCATCAAAGATTTCACCGAGATGCGCATGAAGCAACGCGCAGCTGCGACGTATGATTGGATTTTGTATCTGGATGCAGATGAATATTTATCCGATGGTATGCCGGAGGAGATCGGAGAGATTCTTCGCACTGCAGAGCCAAAAACGATCGTGAAGTTCCCGCGTTTACCTGTCATTGACGGCATTATTCGCACGCACGGCATGTTGTATCCGGAAGTCATGCCACGCATTCACAATCGTGCGAGTGGTGCGACGCTGCGTAAAGGAAAGATCGTGCATGAGAAGTATGAATATGATTCCTCGTTCAAAGAAATCGTGACGAAACATCCGTTACTTTTCCCCCTTGAAACGGTTGCGGAGTTACGAGGCAAAGATGATCGATATCTGACATTGGAAGTGGAACGTATTCAGAAAGAAGGCTATCCGTGGAGTCATTATTTCCGCTGGATGCTGCTACGGGAGCCACTTATCATGCTCCGCTTGTCGTTACGTATTTTGCTCTACTCACCGATGTATTTCACAAAGAACGTCGTGCCACCACAGCATGATTTCCGATACGTTCGATATCACTGGAGATTATTCCGTGCAGTCACGGGTGCTATGTTCGCACATCCGCGCACATCAGGAAAAATTTAAAGTGATTTGATTTTTATCGGTGCGTTTTTCTTAAGCGATTCATCGGACAACTCGAGAATGCGAACCATTTGACGACCGAGTTCTCCGGGAACGATCGGTTTCTCTTTTCCGCTGATACAAGCGACAAAGTGACGTGCTTCACGGAGCAATGCTTCCGTGGAATCGAGTGCAGGAATCAAGACATCGCCGCTTCTGTACTTCGGGAAGAATGGATCAGGTTTCGTGTCATCGTGATCGATGCCTTTGTCGTACACGCGAATTTTTTCCGACGGTTCCGTGTCATCAAACAGCACCATTGCTTTGGTCCCACCGAGGATCGTGTGACGGATCTTCACCGGTGAGAGCCAGCTCACGTGAATGTGCGCGTAGAAACCGGTTTTGAACTTCAAATGGAGGTGTCCGATCTCAATGTGCTTGCCGTAATGAGCGCTGCCGTGAGCGAAAATCTCGGTGATGTCCGCAAAATCCACGAAGGAGTTCAGAATCGACAAATCATGCACGGCGAGATCCCAAATCACGTTCGTATCTTTCTGAATGATGCCTAAGTTGATGCGCGTCGAATCGAAATAGAGCAGTTTCCCAAGTGCATGATCTTTGATGAGATCATTGATTTTAAAAACGGAGGATGTGTATGCAAACGTATGATCGACAAGCAGATGCTTCTTCTGTTTCTTTGCGAGATCGACGAGGACTTTTCCTTCTTTGGATGTTGCGGTCATCGGTTTTTCTACGAGCACGTGCTTTCCGGCTTTGAGAGCGGCTTTTGCCAATTCAAAATGCGCGGATGTCGGAGTCGCGATCACGACACCGTCGACTTCCGGATCATTCCAAATATCATCAGCGTTCGTTGTGAACGTGACACTTGGATATTGTTTCTGGAATCGCAGAAGACGTTCTTTATTTTTATCACATCCATATTTCACATGGCATTCATCAAGCCCGGCAAAGTTGCGTAGCAAGTTTGGGCCCCAGTACCCGAGGCCGATAATCGCGATAGTTGGGATCGTCTTGGACATCGAAGAGAGTATAGACGCTTGAGAGCGCCGTTTATAGCCCTTCGCGTTGCCTCAAAACCTGCGTAGAATCATGGAGCATGCCACGCCGCCATACCGATCGTTTACAGGAACTCCTTCTGTTTGGGGCACTGTTTGCCTTTGCGCTCGCGAGTGTTGCGATGATAGGGCATTCCATTGATACGCCTAGACAAGCCGATATGCAGCTCTTGACGTATGCATTCCAAGGTTTGGAGGCATTACAACATGGTACGTATATCGAGTATCTCTTAGAGGTTCGAAAGTATCCGTTTTTACCAGTTTTTCTGCTGTCAGGTCTGTATGGTCTCACGATTCTGGGATTGATAGGAGCAGGGCGTATCGAAAGTATGGCTGAAATTCCCGCGTATGTTTTCCTGCAGGGACAAGAAATCGATCTCGTTACACGTTGTGCTGTGTTTACGATGGCATTGCTCACACTCATATTGCTCTATCGACTGACGAAACGGTTTTTCCTTCAATCGTCATCTCTCGGCGCAGTGCTTCTCCTCATAAGCGGGTTCTTATTCCCCATGTTTGCCACCGCTGAACGGCCACACATGCTGATCGCATGTATGACAATGGTGGCATTCGCATGTTCACTTCCACTGGTTCATGAAAAGACCACACGCAACATGTTCATTGCATTTACTGGATCAGCAGCTGCATTCATGACGCTCCAAAGTGGCGCACTCACATTTTTGTTTCCCGTCTTGGCATTCCTCTCTACGCCGAACGGTTTTGCATGGAAGAAACTTTTCTCTGTTCGATTGATTCTCTGGTCACTGGTCGCAGTATGTGTTGCATTGTTGCTCGGCTATCCATTTGTCTTTGATGCCCTGCTCCATGGTCAGATGATTTCCTTCGATTTAGGGAATGATTACATCTCTGATATGCCGAAGTGGACCGGAAAAGGTTTCGTCGTGCTCGGCGTACTTTTGACAGGCAGTGAGCCATTCTTACTGGCCGCCTTCCTCTGGTATCTCTTCCGTGTCCGATCGCAAAGAGTGTCGGGAGGCGAGAAAATGCTGCTCATCTATCTCGCTGCCTTTGTCCTAATCTTTGGAATGTATACCGGTACGAGCACTCGATTCTTCTTACCGATTCTGCCAGTCATGGCATTGCTTGCCGCACGGACCATTCCTGCTCCAAAAATTACACTGCCACTTCTTTCACTGTTTATCATCATTGTGCAGATTCACAACATGCGTCTTGCGATGCAGCCGAATACATTCGAGCAGGCAAAAGCATTTCTCGTCGAAGAAACAGTTGGACCGATTGCGACAACATTACCCTCACCGAGTTTTCTCGGGATCTATCCCACTCGTCAAAGCGCGTCCGGATCATCCGCTGCTCGTGATCGCTATATTGCAGGACTGCCGACTGATCTTCAGGGTGCACGCGACTTTGTGTCTGTGAGAGATGCACAAGCACGCGTACTCGTCACACTGACGGATGCACCATTCCCACCTTCTTTTACGGATCTTTCAGTGTGTAAAGACATCCCATCGTCACCCTATAATGATGTGTATCTCTGGGCGGAAACCGATTGGCCGATCGTGAGGTGGTTTCAGGCCAAGAGCCTAGGGCCGGAGTTGACGATTTATTGTCGATAAGAAGAGAAGAGCAAGTTTTTCTAGATATCCCTTTCGGTATAGTGATCTTTAACTTACCCCCTTTTTTATGAGCGTACCCACGCTTTTCGCAAGCAGATCTTCTGCTTTGATTGGGCTATTCGGAATATCCGCAATAGCTCTTTTTTTCTATTTATTTCATCAGCAAGCAGCAGCTTTTGAACCATATTCCTATAACGAATTACGCAAAGAGGAAAATGGTGTTATTACGTCTGAAATTCATGGGAAGTTTATTAACTATCTCGATGATAACGATCAGTGGCAAAAAATTGACTTGTCATTTGTAGAGCAAGAAGACGGATTTCATTTGATGACTGCTCCATATGAGCTACATGCCGGAAAACTAAGCACAGACGAAATACGTTTTGTATCTACAAACACATATGATGTAAAAAATAAGAAAGTTCGTAATGATGCGCCGTATGGAAAAAATCGTCGATTCCCAACAGTGACTTCTGTTGAAGGAAAAATTGTTGATCAGGGGATTTTGTATGCCAATGCATTGCCTCAGATTGGTGCCGATCTCTTGCTTCAACCTCACGAAATGGAAGCACGTTACCTTGTCGTGTGGAAAGAAGCTCCACGCTGCGAAGGCACAATGGAAATTCCATTTGCGGAGACATATGACTACGGAACGCCTAGAATGAGAGATGGAACGCCAATCGGAGAAAAAGAAGTTATTTTAGAAGGTGGTTTTGCCATTGGACCAAATGATTTTCGTGGTATTGGTACACCACAAGGAAAGATCTGGGATAGCTCTGGAAAAGGTGAGTACATTACAATTCAAGGCTCGTTTAAAGATGGCGTCTTCTCGGGAAAAAAAGTAATTGATTGTTCTTTCTTCAATGAAGTTACCTATCCCGTTTTTACAGATGACACGAGTACGTTTTATCCAGATCCAGATCCTGAAACAAGTACATTCGATGACACTGTGATTAATAGTAAAGCAGGTGGAACAAACCAAGAAACCTGGGATGAGTGGCATGATGCGACTACGGGGACAGTTGTTCCTACGGATGAGGCAAACCATCTTGCTCGTTCGGGTTACTGGGGCGGGGGCTATCTCGGTGCTCGAGGATTCCTCCTTTTTGATACATCAAGTATTCCTAATGATGCGATCTTGAATTCGGCAAAGGTACAAGTATATATAACGTATACAGAGAATAGCGATAACGATGGAGACGACTTTATCGTATTCGTTAGCGGTGCTAATCCCGCTTCTAACACAAGCCTCTCTACTGCAGATTTTGACCAATGTGGATCTGTAAATTCACCTACAGAAATTGGCACTCGTTTTGATATTACAAGTGCTACCACGAGTAGTTACAATGATTTGCACATCACAACGCTATCTGAAATCAATAAAACTGGAATTACGAAATTGTGCGCACGTGAAGGGCATGATGTTCTTGATTCTCGTATTGATGGTTCAATGGATAGTTATAATGCTATTTATGTTTATTTTGCAGAGAGAACTGGAACTTCCCAGGATCCAAAATTAGTCGTTACGTACACCGTACCAGCAGATGCATATGTGGCTGTAACTGGTGATAGTAATGCGGAATCAGGTACAACTCTTATTTACAATGTCACTGCAGGAAACAATGGTACGGGAGCTATTACAAACACGTATATTTACAGCACAGTTCCATCTGGTTTTTCGTACAATGATGGTGATAGTTCACCAGACTGTTCTCTTGTTAGCTCTCAAGTTCGTTGTGGCAGCTTTGGACTTTCGAATGGTTCTTCTACGGGTAGACTTATCGCTTTTGATGTAAACGTTGGTACATGTGACGTGTCACGAACTACAACCGTAACCATTAGCGGAGCTACGTTATACGACACGATAACGAATAATAACTCAGACGCCATCAATGCTGACATTACGTGTCCGACCCCAGTAGATTTCGTGCGGAAATCTGCAGATCAAAATATTTCTAGCTCAACGACATTACAAGATGATAATGAGCTTTCTTTGACCCTTCTTTCGGGGAGAACATATCTCGTTTTTGGAGCACTTTTTGCTACGTCCACTAATGCAAATCCGGATATTAAAATTGCATTCACGACGCCACAGGGTGCAACAATGGATATTGGGTATTTAGCAGCAAGTGCAGGTCAATTCCGAGACGCTGAGCTACTAGAAACGTCGGGCCTAGCTAGTTCTCGTATTGATATTCAGGCAAATATGAACACAATTATGCAGTTAAACGGAACCATCGTTGTAGGTACTGGGGGTAACCTCAAATTGCGCTGGGCGCAGGTAACTTCCAATGCCAGTGCTACTACCCTGAAACAGGGCTCATTTTTGTCTGTAACAGAAATACAGTAATTATGGCCAAAAGGCCGGTCAGCATTGACCGGCCTTTTATTATGTCTCATTACAATAATTGGGTAGTCCGGTATACTGCCGTTCGATGCAAATCACTCCTCTTCATCGTTATTCCGGCCGATTGGACTTTCTCTTCGATGTCTTGAAAGACACGCCGGTCACGTTACTTGATGTGGGAAATTTAGGTGATGGCACATCGACGAACCTCACAATTAAAAATTACGTGGAAGAAAAAAAAGGAACGTATTTCGGACTCGATTCAAATGCAGAACTAACAAAGAGATTGAATTTACCGAATCAGCTCGTCGGAGATTTGCACAAAACAGATATTGATTCCGATAAGTTCGACGTGATTTATGGCGGTGAGATCATCGAGCACACATGGACTCCGGGTGACATGATCGCGGAATGCTTTCGCATCCTGAAGCCGGGTGGAAAACTGATTCTCGATACACCAAATCCGTACAGTCTGAACAGTATTTTGCGCTATCTCTTCAAGAGTCAGGATTCGATGGGTGATGTGCGCAAACTTGTGTATGAGGAAGCCAAAGATAACTTCAAATCAATCACGGATAAGGGTGCAGATCTTAAGCAGCCACAGCATAAGATCTTCTTTACACCCGCGATGATGAAACAGCTGCTCGAAACGCATGGTTTCAAGCTGGTACATCTTGGATTTACGCAAAAACCACATTCCATCATCCAGAAGTTTTTGATGTTTCTCTTTCCACAATGCGGCAACCACCTCTGTGTTGTCGGAGAAAAGAGCACACTCGATGAAATCTATTCAGATCTGTAAATGCGCATCGCATACATCACCAATGTCCGGCTTCCGAATGAACGTGCCCATGGTCATCAGATTGCGGAAACAGTAAAAGCAATGGTCTCGATGGGGCATGAGATCGAAGTATTTGCACCGTATCGAAAAAATACGATCTCACAGGATTTCTGGGAGTACTATCAAATGCCTGGATCTGTGCAGTTGCACTATCTTGGATCGACGGATTACATCGCTTCTCGATTCACACCCGGTGCATTTGGCCTATTTGCGATGAACCGCATGGTGCGTCGCGAGCTCGAGAATGCACACCTCAATCATTATGACGTGCTCTACACGCGTACGCCGGCACTTCTCCCGTATCTCGTCTATACCGGTGTTCCGGTCATTCTGGAGCTGCACCGCATTCCGCGTTGGCAGCTCTCACGATTCGTCGATGCGGCGAATCATTGCAAAGTTGTGTCGTGTCTCACGACGCTGATGCGTGACGAACTTATCGCTGCAGGAGTCGAGAAAGATCGTCTGATCGTGGAACCGGATGGTGTGGATTTGGATCGATTCTCAGAACTGCCGAATCGCGAACAAAGTCGCAATGATTTCAATCTTCGTTCAGATCAATTTGTCCTGGGCTATGCCGGATCACTCGCCACGATGGGCAAATCCAAAGGTGTCGAAGACTTCTTAAAAGCCTTAGAGGTCGTACATAAGGAGGATGCACGTATTCACGCTTTAATCGCTGGTGGACCGGAAGAAACAAAGGCTGAACTGCAGACACTGATTCCTCCGGAGGCTGCAACCTTCACGGGTCATCTCTCACAAGAAGGAGTGAAGTCCGTTTTTGCAGCGTCCGATGTCATGTTGTACCTCGCACCGAAGTCGACGGATCCATTTTTCATGCGCGATACATCACCGCTGAAAGTATTTGAATATATGGCCGCGAAAAAACTGATTATTTCTGCAGACATTCCACCGATTCATGACATTCTGGAGCCACGAACGGCTATTTTCTTTGAACCAGGTAATATCGAAAGTATTGTCGCAGCCGTACGTCGCGCAAAGACAGAAACTGATCAACATCCGATCAAAATCGCACGTGCGTATGAAAAAGTTGAGCACTATACGTGGCGTAAACGCACCCAACGTATTCTTTCGAAACTTTCATCATGAAAATTTGTTCGGTTGCCGCCGCTCGGCCGAACTTTGTGAAGCTTGCAGCTGTTCATCATGCCATTCTGCAATCCGATCATGAGCATGTGATTGTCCACACGGGCCAACATTACGATCCGCTCTTCTCTGACATCTTCTTTGAACAACTGAACATCGCTCTGCCAAGCCATAATCTTGGCATTCATGGCGGAACGCGTGAGGAGGTTATTGCAGCAACGGAACAGGCATTTTCTGCAATCCTTCCTTCGATCAAACCGGACATCGTGCTCGTCTATGGAGATGTAAACGGTGCAGTCGGCGCTGCACGTGCAGCAAAAAAAGCCGGTATTCGTTTGGCACACGTGGAAGCGGGACTTCGCTCATTCGATGCGTCGATGCCGGAAGAACATAACCGTATTTTGATCGATAACATTGCTGATCTTCTGTTTTGCAGTGAACAATCCGGGATGAGAAACTTGGAGAAAGAACATATTTCCGGAGAACGCTTTCTCGTCGGTAATACGATGATTGATACGCTCGTCAGAATGCTTCCTCACATACAGGATGTAGCGCTTCCTTTTGCGCTTCCTGAGCATTTTGCCATTGCCACGTTACATCGACCAAGTAACGTAGATCAGCCGGAAGATTTTCGACGCACGATTGATTTTTTGAATACCATTGCGGGGCATATGCCTGTCATTTTCCCGCTTCATCTTCGTGCACGAAAAAATTTGGATGCATTTGGACTCAGCGACATCATTTCAAAAAATATTCAGCTCATCGACCCACTCGGATACATCCAATTTCTCCATCTTGTGACGAAGAGCACATTCATTTTGACGGATTCAGGAGGATTACAAGAAGAAGCGACCTATCTGAAGAAACGCTGCTTCACACTGCGAAAAAATACAGAGCGTCCCAGTACCATCGAAAGCGGTAGCAATGTCTTGATCGATCTGGACCATGCAGCCGATGTCGAGCAGGTCGTCGCATTTGCCAAACAGCCTGAAAACATCTCGGTTCGGGTTCCAGAGCTCTGGGATGGAGCGACTGGGGAGCGTATAGTGAAGCTCCTGGCATGAAAGGAAAGAATATTCTCATCACTGGCGGTCTCGGAGCGGTCGGTTCGTCATTGTCACGAGCGGCTCTGGTACAAGGTATCGCGTCGCTGATGATCATCGATGATGAAAGCTCATGCATTTCAGAAGTCAGTCGAGATATTTTGGATGATAAGCGCGTGACCTACCTTAAAGGGTCTATTATGGATGATGCACTTTTAAAGAAAGCACTACTTGATGTGAGGCAAGACTTTGTTTTTCATCTTGCTGCTAATTTCGCCAATCAAAATTCCATCGATTTCCCCGTGAAAGATACGGAAGTAAATAGTGTTGGTACGGTGAAAATGCTCGAATACTCGAAAAAAGGGAATGTTGGGAAGTTTATTTTCTCCTCATCTTCCTGTGTGTACGGCAGTGGACGGGATTTCTCGGTCGATACGAAAGATTTTCACCTTGATACGCCATACGCCATCAATAAATTGCATGGAGAGTACCTCGTCGAGTTCTATAACAGCTATCACGGTCTGCCAACGACCACACTTCGGTATTTCAATTCGTTCGGTCCGGGAGAATTGCCTGGTGCGTACCGTAATGTCGTCCCAAATTTCTTTGCACTCGCGATGCAAGGCAAGCCGCTTCCGATTACCGGCGATAGAGAAACATCACGAGATTTTAACTATGTGGAAAATACGGTGACTGCCACGATTCTCGCAGCTCTTTCCGATGTCAGTAACGGGAAAACGTACAATGTAGGATCAGGAAAAGAAACAACGATTGTATCGCTTGCAGAAGCCATTAATAAGATTACGGGAAATACGGCACCCATCGAATTCAAGCCCGTACGAAAGTGGGATTCCATCAATCATCGCTGCGCAGATATTTCCGTGACACAGAAGGAACTTGGATATGCGCCTGTTATTGATCTGGAAGCGCAACTTCAAAAAACATACGAGTGGCTGAAGACACACGAAGCTCATTTCCCGAAAAACTAATGAAAGTATTACTTACGTGCGAGGATTATTTTCCGGTCATCGGCGGTGCGGAGATTTGTGTGCACAATCTTCGTCAGGAATTGCAAAAGCTTGGTCATTCCGCGACTGTTTTTACGAATACAATCGAAACGACATCCGATGAAACGAATATTGTGCGTGTGCAATGGAAATTTTCTCCGCTTGGACTGTGGAGAAATTTTTCGACGCTTTGGAAACTGGTCGGACGTCATGATGTTGTCCATTGTCAGTACTCATTTCGTATTGCATGTTTGGTTGCAGTAATCGCTACAGTAAGAGGAAAACCGATGCTTCTGACACAACAAGGTCGTGGCATTGTGCCTGAGGCAAATCCAACCCTCTTTGGATCGTTCTTCATGAAGATTTGTCAGCATGTGTCGATGCGTGGTGCCGCGCATATCACATCAACGAGTGATGAAATCACTGATCTTACCGCTGCGTTCGTTCCTCGATCCAAAATCACACTCGTATCTAATGGATATGATGCGCAACTTTTCACACCAAATCCGGCATTGCCTGTTCCATCCGAATTTTCCGCATTGCCACTCACGACCAAAAAACTTTTGAGTGTTCGCAGACTTGTTCCAAAGAATGGTATTCATATTTTAATTCAGGCACTGGCCCTCGTCAGAAAGCAGCGCGATGATTTTCATTTCTTCTCCGTGGGAGAAGGGCGCAGCCGTGCATTTATCGAGTCTCTGATTCAAGAATATGATCTCTCGAAACATGTCACACTGCTTGGAAAACGTACGAATGACACGTTACTCCCGTACTATCAACATGCCGATCTCATTCTCATCCCATCCAGTGCAGAAGCTCGCAGCATTGCTTGCGTGGAAGCAATGGGAATGGGAAAACCGATCATTGCGAGTCGTGTCGGCGGACTGATCGATCTACTGGAAAAAGAGAATACCTACGGACAACTTGTATCCATCTATGACACAGAAGCATGCACGTATGATCCACCTGATCGATTGCCAGAGAATCGATTACAGCCGCTATCAGACGCCATTCTTTCCTTCTTGAATGATCCAAGTGCTTTACAGGAGAAAGGTCGCAAAGCACGCGAACATGTGATGAAGTCCTACAGTTGGGAAGCGATTACCAAAGAGTATCTTTCGTTCTACACTTCGCTTACGCATGACGCTCGCTGATGCCGATACAAATAAGGCGATTTACACCTCGTTGCACGACGAGATTATTTCCAAACGATTCGAAGCGGAATATTCGATCCGTCGCTATGCACATCGTGGACAGTATGGAATTTTCTTGGAATTGATTCCACCGGGATCGACCGTTCTTGATGCTGGATGTGGTGAAGGCGTGCTTTCTGTCATGCTTGCCAAGCATGGCTGCAAAGTCACAGGTACGGATATCTCTGAGCCAAACATCGTCAGTGCCAAAGCGTACGCACAAGCTCAAGGTGTGGAGGTGGAATTTCTCTTGGCCGACGTCGAGCGTATGCCAGCTGCGGATAAGTCCTTTGACTATGTCGTCTCAAGTCACGTCTTGGAACATGTGCCGGACTTTGCACAGGGTGCTGCGGAACTTTCACGTATTGCACGTAAACAAGTGTTCATCGCGATTCCTACATGCTTGAGTCTGGGTGCCTGCGCACTGCTCGGTGGAGACAAGTATTGGACGCTTTCTCGTAAGAGTATCTATGCCGTTCCATATGGACTGCTGCGTGTTCTCTGGGCTCTCATAACGAACCAAGAAGGTGTGAATGAAGGCTACGAAGGTCGTATGGAATTGATCCACATCTGGCGTTTCCCATGGAAAGGAAAGAAGCGCATCGAACAGGGCAAGCTCAAGGTCGTCGCATACGCGGGAAGTGCGTATGTCTTTCCGTATCTTCCATTCTTGATTCCCATCAGCCGCATCTTCGATCGCATGAAATGGTGGCGTGTGATCCGAAACTTCGGTCACGGCACCACGTATGTGTGCGTTCCTCAGGCGTCGTAAACAGCATCAAACCAGCAAGCGAGCTGTAAGACATTCGCAAGTGGATGGAGTGAGTATTCTTCGAGCGATTTATGTTTCTCAAAACGGAGTTTCAGTTCATCGACATCAAAGAGTTCCTTGATGTGTGCATTCTCAAACATTTCTTCGATGAGTGGAGCGCATTCTTTTCGGATCCACTTCGCAAGTGGGGGATAGAAAGATGATTTATTGAGACTTGCAAGATGGGGCGGGAGAATCGGCAGGTAGGTTTCCTTCAAAAGTTTCTTCGTGCGCGTGCTACTCACATGCCAGCCGGTTTTTGTACCGTGCGAAGCCGCAATCACGCGCGGGTCCAAGAACGGCACACGGGCTTCCAAGCCACTTGCCATGGTCACAGCGTCGGTCAGTCGGAGTGATTCATCCACGAGCCAGACATGACGATCAAACTCCATGAATTGTCGCAATGGTTCTCCAGAGAGATGTTGATAGTTCGCAACGAATGTTTCTGACACAGCATCCGGTTCGTACCAGTCACCTCGTACGATGGAATGAATTTCCTTCTGCGGACGTGCGAGGAGACGTTCGGCAAGTTTTGGCCCGGGAGAAAGTCCCAGAACATCCTTTGGATACCCAAATGCACCACCGATAGTAGAACGAAGTGGCGCGGGGACCATACGCATGGCATGCAATATCTTCGCAATGCGATACCGTGGATACCCACCGAAGAGTTCGTCACCGCCAGCACCGGTCAGAACGACATCGACATGCTTCTTTGCTTCGCGTGAGAGGACGAAGAGTGCACGTGACACCGCATCGGCATTTGGCTGATCCAAAAACTTCGCACTTTCCTTAAAAACATCTCGTGCGAGGCTGCCACTGAGAAGAATTTCTTGATGATCAGTCTTGTAATGTTTGGCTGTCTGCAGCGCCAAATTCGCATCCGCGTTAAATCGCTCAGGTTCGGCGTCCGTATCAAAGCGTACTGTGAATGTTTTCACAGGTTCACGACTATGCTTGGTCATGTGATGCAGAATCGCGGATGAATCGATACCCCCAGAAAGGAACATGCCGATCGGTTTATCCGAGACCATGTGATCATGTACGACTTCATCGAACAGGATCGGGAAATTCTTCTTGAAATCAGCCTTCGATGTATAGGAAATCGGCGCTTGGTCGACCGTGAATGTTTTTTTCTGCACATTTTTCTCTGTTGCGATGAGAATCGTGCCTGGCATAACAGATTCAATGCCTTCGCAGATCGTTTGTGGTCCGGGAATGTACTGGAGTCGAATGAATTCCGAGACGGCTCGCATGTTTACGCGAGGTTTTTCAGGCATGGCGGCCATCAACGCGCGAATCTCGGAGGCAAAATGTAATGAGCCGTTGATTGTGGCTACGTACAGCGGTTTTATACCACTCGTATCACGGGCGATGTACCAGGTTTTCTTCTCCGTATCATAGATACCAAAGGCAAACATGCCGCGTAATTTCTTCACGAAATCGATTCCGTACTTTTGGAAGAGATGCAAAAGCACTTCTGTATCTGTTCCTGTTCGGCATTCGATTTTTTCCTGCTCTTTCAGTTGTTTGAAGTTATAAATTTCACCGTTGTAGACAATCGCGATTTTTTTTCGTGCATCCCACATCGGCTGATCTCCTTCAGGACGTGGATCAAGGATTGCTAAACGTGCATGTCCGAGTGTTGCACCGTTTGAAACCTGGACAGCCGTTCCATCAGGACCACGATGCGCGAGCACCGAAACCATGCGTTCCATTTTGGCTTGGTCCTCGCCGATGAATCCTGC
>JALHMU010000012.1 GCA_022843885.1 Candidatus Peribacteraceae bacterium
GGTCACCGTCCAAAGGTCACCGGATAATCAAGATTATGACATTATCGTCACTGCGAAGCGTCAGCGCTCCCGTAAAGCCGCTCGTATTAAAGTTCTTCTCCCTGCCATGCAAATCATTTCCTGGGATTCCATTACTCCTCCGCAATAATCATGGCCTTTTTTAAGCGCTCCAGCGTCTCTGTCGGCTTTGATATCCTCGATACGGAATTGCGTGCTGTGCTGATCCGAGGCAACGAAGGGAAAGATGATGACATCATGCAGCATGAAGTGCTCCCGCTTCCGGCAGGTGTCGTGAAGAATGGACGCATTGTTGATGCTGCAAAATTCAATGAAACGGTGAAAATGCTGTTGGACAAATTCCCGAAAGGAAATGCGGTCATCGTTGCCTTGCCGCCTCAAACAACATATTCGGTGTATCTGCGCGACCAGAAAGAGGCGCCAAAAAACAAGCAGGTATTGCAAGACATCGCCACCGAATGGTTCCCGGTCCCACCGGAAGAATTGAGTATGGAAACACAGTGGTTTCAAACCGGTAATGCTCCGGGGTCACTGGGTGTGTTTGCAGTCGAAACGAAAACACTGGAAGCGTACAAAGCTGCGTTCCGTGCAGCCGGAGCAAATGGTGCTCGTTTCTTCCCACGAACATTGGCGATGACTCGCGTTGCATTCGGTACGCAAGGAACGACACAGATGACCGCACTACTCGACTTGTCACTTCGTCCGATGGTTTTCTCCTGCATTCTGGGAAACGGCATCATTGATGAACGTTTGCTCTTCGGCGAGAAAGTAGAAGAAGCATATTGTGAAACACTCGCGAGTTGGTCAACCATGCTTGAAAAAACGCTCTCAACTCCTGTTGTAGCTGGGACACCAGCTCCAGCTACGCCAGCACCTACTGCCGCGGCAGAGCCGCCAAAAGAAAGTGAGATGAACACGGAAAAACCTGCACCAGTACTAGCTCCAGCTCCTGCACCAGTGCCATCCATTCTGACATTCCGCATCGTCGTGATCGGTACCAATCCCATGCCGTTCGATCCGCTCTGCGCCAAGATGAAGAATGTCGAACTCAAGCCAGAAATGCTGCCAGCACAAGAACCGGTATGGCTCTTTGCTCGTGGACTCTCTGCATTGTCACAATCCAAAGTCGCTGTTCCCTCTTTCTCCTAATGTCTATGACACACACTCGCCGAGGTTTCACGATGGTGGAACTGATCATCACGATTGCTATTATCGCCATTCTGGCCGGATCGGTGCTGATCAGTATCGACCCTGCGAAAAGATTGAACACTGCAAGAAATTCCCGTCGTCAAGCCGACGTTGCGCTCTTGCTTGATGCCTTCAAGTCATATCAAGCAGATCATGACGGTGCACTGAGCACTGACCATGATGGTAATCCTGCAACAGCTGCGATTCCTTTCGTGGATGCTGACGAAGATTCCGTGCAAATCATCGGTGAAAATCCAACATGCAATGAGGCCGCATGTCCTGGTGCATATCGCGCATTGAGAATATTAGCTGGTCCACTAACTTGCGCTGTTCGACTTACGTTCAACGGAAAAACGGTTTCCGAACCATCATCGAGTGGCATTCCGGCATTCCGCAGATACCTCCCCACCATTCCAGCTGATCCAAATCAAAAAGGGACGAATATCAAAGATGACACGCGGTATTACGTCAACATTGACGATGAAGGTATCGTTACTGTTGGTGCGTGTTCAGTTGAGGGTGAGGAGCGCGGCGGCGGTGGCACCCCGAGAATCATTGAATTAGAATTGTAATCCGTCTACAGAAAACGTATTGCAATCGACGCGACAACCTCGCTACGATAGTGTTTGTAGATTATTTCCACACATTTTTCCCCCATTTCTATGGTTTCACGTTCCGCTCAGAAGAAGGGCTTCACCCTCATTGAGCTTATTATCGTCATCGCAATTATCGCGATCATTGTTGCCGCAGTCTTCGTGGCGATGGATCCGGTCAAGCGTCTCAACGCCAGCCGTAACTCCACACGTAACACGGATATCACTGCGATTGCACAAGCAATTCAGCTCTTCAAGACTGACGTCATTACGGGCGGAGGCAACATCCCTACGGGTTCAGGTGCTGTCGGTGCCATCACTGACAACGTCAGTACAACGTGGCAGCAAATCGGTACAGACACGACGGGCTGTGCCACGCTTACCTCACAACAGCTGGCAAACTGTCCGGGTATGGTCATCTCATCTGCTTGTCGTAACCTCGGCGCTGTTGCATTGACGGGAGGTACTACCCTTTACAGACTCGTTCCTTCCTACTTGCCAGTTGTCCCACGCGATCCAGGTGGAACCGCAGGAAAGACGATGTACTTCATCAACGAAGCAAACGGTCAGGCTATCGTTCGTGCTTGTAACGTCCAGGGTGAAGGCGCAGGTGGAGCAGGTCCAACGCCACCAGCAATCCCAATGGAAGTGTCTCGTTAATCGTTCGCAATTCAAAAAATCCCCTCTCAACCGGAGGGGATTTTTTTATGTTCGATGATTACTGACCACAGGCCACGACATTCATTGTCAGGTTGCGGACGCTGCCCCGAGCACTTGCGATCTTAAATGTATAGAGACCGGCGACAGATGGATGAAACGGGAACGTCTCTTCTGGATCGATCCAATTCTCGAAGGCGGTCACAGTTCCATCTGGATAGGTAACCGAACGAATGACGAAATACTTCTCTGCGGAAAGATTGATGCTCTCGCCTAACTTCAAACGATGTGGGATGCCTGGATTCAAAAGTACATCTCGTCCGATGCGACGCTGATACCGTTCGTCGCCGCAGACGTTCGCAAAGGAGATATCTCCGACACGCTCAAAACGAACGTTGATCTTGCCCTTGGCACGTTCGGCAATCTGTAAGAAAGAGGCCAAACTCAAGTCGATGTCACGGCCGGACACCCACGGACCACGGTCATTCACGCGTACCGTGACACTCTTGCCGTTCTCAATATTCGTGACTTTCACAAATGTATTGGCAGGAAACGTACGGTGCGCGGCAGTGAGCTGGTGCATATCAAACGCTTCACCGAATGCAGTCCCCTTTCCTTGGAATTTCTCGGAATACAGACTGGCTTCATGAATTTCTTCTTTCAGTTTTTGATCGAGGTCACGCATGAGGTTCATGAGTTGCTCTTCGGTAAGTTGCGTATTTGGATCCAAAGACGCAATCGGATAGCGCTTTAATAGTTCCGGAACATCCTCGACATCGATGACGTCGCCCATCCCCTCTTCGGTTTCGGGATCGTAGACTTCGGTGTTACGGGTGCGGAAGAGCCAAACCAGTGCATCGTCCAGATACAGCGGACTGTCAGGATAGAAGGCCGTGTCATCATCTTCGATCATGCCACGGGCTTTGCCGTAGGTGATTTCGAGAAATCCCGGTGCGCCTTCCGGCACATCGGTGAATGGTGTCTCGCGGACCTCGACCGCAGGGCGGCGAATGGCCTGCCAGATCAGCAGGTATCCATCACGACGGGAAATAGAGGCTGCCTCGGCGAAAGCAGGCGTGACGACAGCAAAAAAGCCGATGAGGAGAAGGAGGCGTTTCATAGATAAAGATCGTATCAGAAAGAGAGCCTACCAAACCTTATTTTGGTCCGGTTTTCAACCGTCATTCCAATGATGTTTAGAGGGCGGAAAGCCCGCTCGAACGCACCAAATTGTAGGCTGATTCAATCGCATCGGCTTTCAGTGCCGCGCGCGTCGCAGGTCCAATGTTGCCGGCAGAGTTCGCCGTTTCACTTGGAATGATCTCACGGCTCAATTGATATTTGATAACAGCTTGTTCCGTCTTCTGTCCGAAATAGCCACTGACATCGCTGTGACCTAAGAGTCCGAGTCGAGCGAGCAAGCGTTGCACAGCAGTAATGTCTTTCCCCTGATCCCCCATCGTGATGGTACGTGTAATGGAAAGTTCCTCTTCGATACGACGTGTGATTTCGATCTTCAGAAGATACGACTTCGAACGTTCGGCAACTTGTTTCTTCTTCCATACCTGGAGGGCAGCAAGCTTTGTCTTTGGTCCGAAGTTTGTGGCACCAGCCGTTCCAGCATTTCCGATGACACCGTGTGCAATTTGGAATGCAAGAACAGCCTGTGCGAGCGTGTCGTCATAGACACCGTTCGTACGACCACGGTAGAAGCCGAGGTAACGCATCAATTTCTGCACGGTACGAACATCATTACCATTTGCACCTTTCGCAAGTGCAGGAAGTGCAGC
Source organism: Candidatus Peribacteraceae bacterium (assembly GCA_022843885.1). GTDB lineage: Bacteria > Patescibacteriota > Gracilibacteria > Peribacterales > Peribacteraceae > JALHMU01. The sequence continues at coordinate 4,247 of JALHMU010000012.1, forward strand.
GAGTGACTTCCCATTTACAGAGGCAAGGGCCATCAATGCTGCGCGGGTTGCATCGTTTGCTTCTGAGCCATCACCTGGAATGCCGTAGGTCTCTTGAAATGCTTTCACGGCAGCAGTGGTTTCTGCTCCGTACGTGCCCGTCGGATTTCTGTGAAAGAATCCCGCATCTTTTAATGACTGCTGTAACAAGCGCACTGCATTCTTGCGATCATCGATCGAGGACTGTGCGAGCAAGAGCGATGGTTCATCTTGTGGCATGGCTTTGAGTTCTGCAATCGGTGCTTCGAAATCTGCTAATGCAAATCTCTCTTTTGGCTGAGCCGTGCCGGGAGCAAAGACTGTTCCTGTCACGGGACGTGCGCCCCATGCGAGTGCGCGAGCCAGACCTTCTTCACCGTAGCCCATCCAGATATCGATACGAACGACACCGTTGTCCCATTCGATAATGCGACCACCACGATCATGAACAGTCATGACGCCGACACCAGGGAGATCGATGCGTGTACCGAAGGCATACCCCGCTGGAGCAGCGACCATGCCCGGATAGACCGGGGTACCGTCGGCACCATGCGTTCCATTTCCGTTAAAGATAATTTCATCCTCATAGTTTCCGCGGAAATAGCAGCATTGGTCAGGAAGCGGCGAGTAATAAGCCGTCACCAAAAACTTTTGCGTGACTGGCTCAGCCATCTGCGCCTGCAGCGGTGAGAACAAGCTCCCAACGAAAGACATCAGGAGGACAGCGGCCGGATAGACGCGAAAGCGTGCGATGTGGATATGCATGTTTTTTTGGGTTTCCAGACATTGTACCAGAAAATCCGACTTTTTAGGACCCTCAGGGTGAGATCAAACAATATTTAAGGAGTCTGTCTAACCGAGTCGTATAGCCATTTTTTGGCTTCAATATGCGAAATACTGGGTTCTATTTCCCATAGGCCCAAACCTTCGGTAGGATTCCCCGCGATGCCTGCATCGGATTCAATCAACATGCCTCCTGAAACGCTTCGGGAGGTCCGTTCCCGTGTGCAGACAATTTTGGTGCTCGGTTCTGGAGCATTGAAGATCGGTGAAGCCGGTGAATTCGACTATTCCGGAAGCCAAGCCATCAAAGCATTTCGCGAAGAAGGAAAGCGTGTGATCGTTGTGAATCCGAACATTGCCACAAACCAAACAAGCTTCGATGTTGCCGATAAAGTGTACTTCGTCCCGGTCAACGCGCAGTACGTGACGGAAATCATCGAAAAAGAAAAGCCAGATGCGATCGCGCTCAGCTTCGGCGGACAGACGGCACTCAACTGTGGCATCGCGTTGTATGACAACGGCGTCTTCAAAGAGCATAACGTGCATGTCCTCGGTACGTCTGTCGACACAATTCGCAAAACGGAAGATCGTCATCTCTTCAACGAAGAACTGAAAAGTATCGGTGTCCACGTCCCCCGTTCGTTCGCTTGCAAGTCTGGCAAGGAAGCGTACGAAGCATCGCATAAGATTGGGTTTCCGCTGATTGTCCGTGCAGCATTCGCACTGGGCGGCAAAGGCAGCGGTAGAGCCATGAACAAACAAGAATTCGATGATCTCTTGCGTGTTGCATTCGTGGAATCACCACAAGTGCTCGTAGAAGAAGATCTGACAGGTTGGAAAGAGATCGAATACGAAGTCGTCCGCGATAACTACAACAACTGCATCACGGTGTGCAACATGGAGAACGTCGATCCCCTCGGCATTCACACGGGAGAATCGATTGTCGTCGCACCAAGTCAGACATTGGATAACGAGGATTACAACATGCTGCGTTCCATCGCACTGAAAGTGATCCGGCACTTTGAAATCGTCGGTGAGTGCAACATTCAGTACGCGCTTGATCCTCGCACACGTGAATATCGTGTCATCGAAGTAAACGCTCGTTTAAGCCGTTCTTCCGCTCTCGCATCCAAAGCGACGGGATACCCACTCGCATTTGTCGCAGCCAAACTTGCACTTGGGTACAGCCTGCCGGAACTGCGCAATTCAATTACGAAAGTCACATCCGCAGACTTTGAACCAGCGCTCGATTATGTCGCGGTGAAAATCCCCCGCTGGGATCTACAAAAATTCCGATTCGTCACGGACAATGTCACCAGTGAAATGAAATCGGTCGGTGAAGTCATGGCGCTCGGTCGCACGTTCGAAGAGGCGCTGCAGAAAGGACTACGCATGTTGAACATCGGTGAAGAAGGACTTTTCCCGGTGAGTAAACCAACGCCAAAGCGAGATCTCGAACAGGTCATCACGCGTGCGACACCACGTCGTATCTTTGCGGTTGCACAAGCCCTCCATGAAGGATTTACTCCAGAAGAAATCAATAACATGTGCGGAATCGATACCTGGTTCCTGGAGCGCATTCATGCGATTGCGATGACGTATCAGGATTTATTCCAAAGCGCTGGAAAACAACTCGAGAATGATTTGCTGCTTCGCGCCAAGCGTCACGGTTTCTCGGATTCTGCGATCGCACATGTGCGTAACGTGAAGATGGAAGTGATTCGCTTACAACGACTTGCAGCTGGCATCACGCCGATCATCAAACAGATCGATACGCTGGCCGGTGAATTTCCATCGGAGACAAACTATTTGTATCTGACGTATCACGGCACGGAACATGATGTGCATTTCGATCCCTCTGCCAAACGAGCGATTGTGTTGGGTGGCGGTCCATATTCGATCGGTTCATCTGTGGAATTCGACTGGTGCTGTGTGCAAGCCGTTAAAGAGCTGCGCGCCGAAGGTTACACGGTCGCGATGATCAACAGCAACCCTGAGACAGTGAGCACCGACTATGACGAATGCGACGTGCTCTTCTTCGAAGAGTTAACCCTGGAACGCGTGCTGGATATTGCGGATATCTTCGGTCCGGAAGGCATTGTCGTCTCTATGGGCGGACAGATTCCAAACTCGCTGTGCAAGAAGATGGTGCCATTTAATGTTCCGACGTTTGGAACATCTCCAAAAGATATCGACCGCGCGGAAGATCGCCATAAATTCAGCGGCTTGCTGGATGAACTTGGGATCGACCAACCGGAATGGAAAGAATTCTCCGATCTTGCCTCGGCGAAACAATTTGCGAATTCTGTCGGCTATCCAGTGATCGTGCGACCAAGTTATGTCCTCTCTGGAGCCGCAATGACGGTGGTCCACTCGGAAGATGATTTGAAAGAATTCCTTGAAGCTGCGACGAATATCTCGAAAGAAGCTCCTGTCGTTGTGTCGAAATTTATGCAGGATGCCAAAGAAATCGAACTCGATGGTGTTGCACAGAATGGCGAGATGATTTTGTACGCAATTGGTGAACATATTGAGAATGCCGGTGTGCACTCGGGTGACTCGACGATTGTGATGCCGCCACAACGTGTGAACATGGAAACGCTGCGCCGCATCAAGGTGATCGCGAAGAAAGCTGCAGCTGCACTCAATATCTCCGGTCCATTCAACATTCAGTTCGTTGCGAAGAACAACCGTCTGCAAGTGATCGAATGCAACCTCCGCGCGAGCCGTTCCTTCCCCTTTGCAAGCAAGGTTACAGGCATCAACTTTGCAAAGATCGCGACACAGGCGTTGCGTGGCAAAGCGGATATGACAGCCAAGTATCAGACACTCGACTTGGATCACGTCGGCGTGAAAGCAGCACAGTTCAGCTTCAGTCGTTTGAAAGGTGCCGATCCGAAGTTGGGCGTGGAAATGGCGAGTACCGGTGAAGTCGGTTGTTTCGGTCCCGATGTGGAGAAGGCACTGCTCCTCTCTCTCCGCGCGATTGGATTCACCACACCAAAAAAGAACATTTTGCTCTCGATCGGGCGGCTCGAAGACAAAGTCGACATGCTGCCTGCAATCGACGCGCTAGTCCGCATGGGCTTCTCATTGTTTGCCACACATCGCACGCATGAATTCCTGAGCTCACGCAATTTCTCCTCGGCGTTGCTCTACAAACTTTCCGAACCACGTAGTCCGAACATCCGTGAATATTTGGAAAACCGTCGCATTGATATGGTCATCAACATCCCGCAGCATTTCTCCTCGTCTGAAAAGACTGATGGATACTTCATCCGTCGTATTGCGATCGACCGTGGTATTCCCCTACTGACCAACGTGCAGCTCAGCAAGCGCGTGATCGAGGCCTTGGAAAACGAGCGAACAGAGGAAAAGCGCCCGCTCATGGCCTGGCCGGACCTTTTGGGCCAGTAATTTTACTTGCCAAGTGACCTTTTTGCCCTTACCCTAGGTCGGCTTTATGGCTGTATATGCTATCAAACGCGGCGAGGAATCGGTCGACAGACTACAGAGCCGATTCAAATCACAAGTGCAAAATGCGCGCTTCGTGAAGCTTCTTCGTGAGCGCAAATACTTCCGCAAGAAGCCAACCAAGCGTTTGCAGCGCATCCGCGCTCTCAAGCGTGAAGGTTTCCGCAAAGAGAACTTGAAGCGTCAGTTCTACTCGAACATGTAATGACTGAGAAAGAAGGTCCACTTGATCACCCCTCCATGCAGACGGATGCAGAGCGAGTGGTGTATTTAGAGCAGGTCCAAGCAGCCATTCAGAGTGGTACTATCTCGACCTGGATACAGCTTCAAAGGGCACTGACACAACTTGGCCCGTATGTTGGCGCCTTTGGCGGCGTATCCGCGGAGATCGATGCTGCAATCGAGAGCGTCAAAGCAGCTGCCGTTGAAAAGGGCCTCACATCCAAGCCACTCACAGAAGAAGAAAAAAATGCTGAGGCAAATGCACGCATGCGAGATCTGATGAATGCGGTTCGTAGTGGCGAAATCACGACGCTTGAGGAAGTGAAGAAAAGATTTTTTAAGGAATAAAGAGATCGTTCTATGCACAACCGTCATGATCGCGAAGTTTTGGGCCTTACAAACAGACAACTGATCGCGGACTTTCAGGAAGCAAACGGACATTTGCAGCATGCGATCGATGAAGCTGATTGGGCCGAGATGCAGCGTCTTTCTTGGACGATTAATGACCTAAGTCAAAAGCTGCACCTCGCCATGAAAGGAATCGTCTTCCCAGACGACCCTGATGTACGTCAGATGATCGAACAGGCAGAGAGATTCGACAGGATTCTCTCGTCGCTCACGGTCAGTAGTGATGTGCAGAAGCATCTCACGAACGTGCATGAGCGGGTGCGGAGTATGCGAGGATATTAACGAGCCAGATTCACCGCGCGGCTGAGCTGCGCATCAACGCTCGTTTCCGTAAGAACGACATCAGGAACGATGCCGACTTTGTCGATGGAACGTCCAAGCGGCGTGAGCCATTCGGCGATCGTTAGCTTAAGCGCTTCACCACTCGCGAAGGACAGCACTTCTTGCACCGTACCTTTTCCGAATGTTTTCGTTCCGATAACCGTGGCACGCTTGTGATCTTGCAATGCACCGGCGACGATTTCCGCAGCACTTGCTGAGCCGGCATTGACGAGAACAACCACTTTTACGTTACGATCAATCACAGGCTCTTCACTCGTGATTTCGTTGGTGGTGCTGGTGCGACCTTTCACTTTGGCGACAACTGTCCCCTTCGGCATGAAGGCGCTCACAACAACATCTGCAGCGTGGAGCAATCCGCCAGGGTTATTGCGGAGATCAAGCACGACACCGCGAGGATCCTGACCTTGGACTTGTGTCAGCAAGGAACGGATTTTCTCATCGGTCGTTTCGCCGAACTGCGCAAGTTTCACGACGGCAACGTCTCCGTCCCACGTGATATCCACTTCCGGAATGACAATGAGATCGCGCACGACCGTGACATCAAATTCTTCCGAACCACGACGAACACGTAGAATGACGGATGTCCCCTTTTCTCCGCGGATGAAACTGACCGCAGCATCGACATCCAAGTTTTTCAAATCCTGATTTCCAGCTTTCAAAATGATGTCACCTGGCTTGAGTCCGGCTTTCTCTGCCGGTGATTTTGGCAAGGGCGTGACAATCGTCAGGTAGCCGTCTTTGAGTTCCACGTGCGCACCGATGCCCGTCACTTCACCTTTGAGCATTGTCTGGAAGGCATCTGCGCCAGCTGGACGGAAGAAGGTGGAATAAGGATCGCCCAGACTTTGCACGAGACCTTCGATCAATTTGTACGACGCTTCTTTACGATCAATTTTGTCGGCACCGATGTAATCGCGTTGAATGAGCTGCCACACAGTGTTGAGTAACTCTGATGTTGGCAATGATGTAGATGGCTTCGTATTCACCTGAATTTTGATCGTTTCACGCGGGTACTGACTGGTCGCGCTCTGGAGTATCGATAATGCTTGTGCACCGGAGAGCTGACGCTTCACACCAAATTCGCTTGTGCTCACTGGGAGCAACCAACGATTGGAAACCGCATTTTTGACAGCGATTGTGAGATCGACACCTTTCACATCCTTATATGCAGAAATATCGACGTTATCTTTCTTGCCTGTCAGAACCGTCAAAATCTGTAATGCTTCGCCGGCTTCAATGGCTCGCGTGAAGGTGGTGTTGGCAGGAAATGCGCCAAGTGCCTTCTTTTCTTGTGCGGCACAGAGAATCGATTGGTAGCGACTCGGAAGGCGCTTGTAGGACAACGTGCACTTCTTATTCTTCGCGGTCACGTCGAACGTTTTCAATGCCCAGTCCAAGAACTGTGCTCGAGTCACATTCTTCACGCTGGTATCGACGATTTGCACCGGATCTGCGGCAAGCGCTGCGCTTGGCAAGATCATGGAAATCGCGAGGCTCAGTGCAGTCGCGCGCAAGGAAAACGAAGAACGTAATGACATACGAAGGGGGCAAAGAATTCCCAATTGGGAATTTCATGCTACACACCCTCCGGGGTCGTGACAAACGTTTGGGTTTCGACTTTTTGGCCGTACATTTTCTTGTCTTGGTCGCGCATCAAAAGGAACACGAGCAGCCAGCAGCCACCGAAGACGTAGAAAATGGCTGGGAACAGAATCAGTGAGATATTTCCGAGGACGACGTTCTCAGGCATGCCCATGAGTGCACCAACCGTGGTCGGATTCCCTGGAAGAATGGCAGGAAGCGAGACAATGAAATCGAAAACAGCATGTAATCCGACGGATGCGGCGAATCCTTTGAGAATCATTTCTCGTTCGAAGATTTTCTCAGGCTTGATCGCAAGCACGCTGTGGAACCAGCCGACAATCGGATGGCGCTTGCCGCGTGCATACTCTTCCGCCAGAAGCGGCGAGGCGAAGAATCCGATCGCGAAGAAATACGCAAGCACTGCAGCTGAAACGATGTGCACCATGTTCGTCAGCACCGAACGTCCGAACACGTTTCCGATGAACGGACCCCATTGCGGACTTGGCGGGCGGATCAGGTAATCGGTCACGAAGCCAACGAAGTAATTCGGATTCATCAGGTTTTCTGCGAACGCGAATCCAAGGGCGATCATGATGGAGATTTGCAACACATCGCTGATCGAACGGAAGAAATTGCCGGAGCTGTGTTTGAGCATCCAGAACTTGCTAACTTCTTCGATGATGCCGACGATCAAGAACGTTACAAGCGTGATGAGAATCGTGGATTGAACACCGGAAATACCGCCAAAGGTGCCACCTACGAAGGTACGTGCGGACATGCCGAAGTGCTGCGGAACGATCTTAAACAAGAAGAAGTCGAACTCGATGGAACGACGTGCGAGTGCGTCGTAGAATAAAATTGGCACGACGGAGAGGATTCCGGAGAGGAATGCGAGTGCGACATAACTCAAGCGCTGCTTGTGATACGACAGGAAGAATTTGCACCAGATGAAGACAGGGATACATGCAACGAGTGCAGCCAACCCGACCGCGATCAATTCATCACGCGACTTGTTCTGCAGGATCGTATACATCACCCAGAAGATGAATGTCGCGAGGATCGTGACTTTGATACGTGCACTCCACGGACCAAACAAGAAGCGCCAACTGGTAATGACACACGTGATACCGAGTGCCATCAAGAATGGATCTTGCTGCACGCCGGTCTGGAAGAACGCAAAGCTGAAACCGATCAAGATCCACGTCACGACCGTGCCGAGAATGCACGCGAAGATGTACGGATGATTTTCTCGACGAGCATGGAATCGTGAACGATCAAACACACCCAACGCCGCTACGGCGAGAACAACCGTGATAATGCGATGGATAATGTTCGAACTACCAAACAATAAGTTTAGCGGCAGCACGCGCGCAAATGTATCAGCGGAGAGGATGACGAGCGCCGCCGTAACAATGATGGTTCCAACGATAACGCTGACATCTGGAATGTACGGATGTTTGCGTTCCACGGATGCGAGCGACTCGGTGTTATAGACCGTCGACACGTTCAAGATACCGATCCACGTACGCACCAAGAAAATCGTGATCAGAATGCCGATCGAAAAGAGCAGCACCGCGACAGACGCGCCACCCTGTTGTTCGGTAATGGTTGTTTCGATCCCAAACGGTGCTTCGGCTGCAAATGCAGCGACCGGAGACAGAATCCACAGTCCCAGAGCGAACGAAAGCCGTTTCAAAAGGTGTTTGGTATTGATGTTCATGTAATCTCAAGATTATAGCATATTTTTGGCTTGAAATAAACACCTTTGGGGCCTCGGGAAGTGGGTTTCCAGGACCTGGGGACGAGGGGTCGTGTTCCGCAAAAAGATGCGATACACTCTGAGCCATGCCCGCTCAAAGTCTCGATCAGCTCGTTTCCTTATGTAAACGCCGTGGATTCATCTTCCCTGGATCCGATATTTACGGTGGATTAGCCAACAGCTGGGATTACGGGCCACTTGGCACGGAGCTGAAGAATGCCATTCGTGACTGGTGGTGGGAACTCTTCGTGCACAAACGTCAGGACATGGTCGGCATTGATGCCGCGATCATGATGAACCCAAAAGTCTGGGAAGCCAGCGGCCACGTCGCAAACTTCAATGATGCGATGATCGATTGTAAGAACTGTCGTTCACGTTTTCGTGCGGATCATTTGATCGAGCAGTTTGATCCAAAACTTTCGGTGGAAGGAAAATCTCCGAAGGAGCTTACGGCGCTGATCGTGGAGAAGAAAATCCCCTGTCCTTCTTGCGGAAAAATCGGACAGTACACGGATGCTCGCACATTTAACCTCTTGTTCCGCACGCAGCTCGGTGTGGTTCAGGATGATGAGAAAAATCAGGATGTGTACCTCCGTGGCGAAATTGCGCAGGCCATGTTCGTGAATTTCAAAAATATTCTCACAACGAGTCGCAAACGTTTGCCATTTGGTATCGCGTCCGTCGGAAAAGTCTTCCGCAATGAAATCACACCAGGCAACTTTACGTTCCGCACACTGGAATTCGATCTCATGGAATTCGAATATTTCATTGAATCCGGCGAGTGGGAGAAGACGTTCGAATTTTGGCTCAGTGAACAGAAGAAATGGGTGAAGGAACTCGGCTTTTCTGATGAACGCATTCGTATTCGCGAACACACTGCTGATGAACTGTCGCACTATTCAAAACGCACGGTCGATGTGGAATACAAAACTGCGTTCGGCTGGAAAGAAATGTTCGGACTTGCCTACCGCACCGACTTCGATTTGAAAAATCACATGGAAAAATCCGGTCAGGATTTGCAATACACAGATCCGGATGAACCGACGAAGAAATTCATTCCACATGTCATCGAACCAACATTCGGTCTGTCGCGTCTGACATTGATGATCTTGCTTGAGGCCTACGAAGAAGAAAAACTCGCCGAAGATGACATCCGGACCGTGCTGCATCTGCATCCGAAAATTGCTCCAGTACAGCTGGCAATCCTGCCGCTCTCGAAGAAAGAACATTTGATCGAAAAAGCGCAGGAAATCTACAAGCAGATCAGCGAAAAAACGAATCTGAGACTTGATTTTGACGTTACAGGATCCATCGGGAAACGCTATCGCCGTCAGGATGAAATCGGTACGCCAAAGTGTGTGACGGTCGACTTCGGAACGCTCGGTGAAGATACTGCTCAAGGCGAAAAAGACACGGTGACGATTCGCGATCGCGATACGCTGAAACAGGAACGCATGTCGATCTCCGCATTGATCGACATGTTGCGCGGTTAAAAACTTACCTGAAGATCTGGATACGGAGCATCGCCTCCTTGGCCTTCGCCTTCAGGCCAACAGGCACGCACCGTCACGAAGTTGCCGTTTCTTTTGACAGCATATCCAGACATGTCCGTTTCAAATGGATCGGCTGGATCGAAAGGGATTTTCTTCAAATACTCAGAAAGTTCGCTCTCGAGAGGCAGGCAAATAGGAGAGGTACGTCCGCCGCCAGCCGGGAAATCCCCCGGTGTGTTCTGCTCCCAGTTCTTCCCTTGGAATTCATGAAAGACTCCATCGTTGTCGCCGATGAGATCGTCGATGACGCCACCAATGCCTTCATCGAATGACCACTGTGCGATGGGCAATCGCTGCGTATCTCGCCCCTCATACAACGTCTGCACCTCTTCCTGTGTCAGCGTCTGGTCGAACATACGAATATCATCAACAACTCCCAGGAAAGGATTCGTGTCATTCTCCTCGAAGGCTTGCAACGTGGGCATTCCACCAATCAGTAGATCTCCATTGTTGGCAAAAGATCCGGGGATCAGCTCATCTGACGTGAAATATTGATCCGTGTTCCACGTCGGATCTCCATTCACATAAATTTTCATGTCTAAATTTTCGTAGGCAAAGACGAGATGAGTGAACTCCTTTTCTTCAATATATTGCGTTCCGAAGATCCAACTCTCAGTCGATTCAGCAACGATAAAAATCGCATACGTTTTCCCTTTTAAATACATCGTTCCGATCAAATATCCCGGGAGTTCACCATTGTCTACTTTATACATCAACACGGTAAAACGAATATTGTTTGGATCATCTGTGGCAGGACGCGGATCGGGATTGATCCATGCCGATACGGAAAATTTTTCCGTTTGATCAAAATTAAATGCTTGTCCTGGTACGCGAATGTAGCCGGGGCTTTGGACAAGGCGCAAACCATATCCAGCACCACAGGGTACGTTGCATTCAGTCGAGTCCGAGCCAATCATGCTCCATGCACTGGGAACAGAAGGCCACGTGTCATTGTCTTGATAATAGACATTGATTGCTTCCGCAATCGATTGCACATCCTTCAAACGACGATGATTCCGAAAACGATGAATCTGCTTGAGAGGATCGATGAAATACACTATTGCAGCCATCAAGATGGCTATGATCAAAATAGCGACGATGAGTTCAACGAGTGTCATGCCCGGACGAACGCGGTTTTTTGGCCCAAGAAGTGACGAAAAGAGCATATGTTATTGGGATGCTTCCAGATTTGGCGGCGTACCACTGCCACCTGGACCTTCGCTGTCAGGAGTGCATGCACGGACAGAGATACTGTTTCCCGCACGGTTCACAGCAAACATGCTTTTCCCATCTTCTGTTTTTGCCGTCGGGTCGAATGGGATGCGTGACACATAATCTGGAATGAGATCATTGCTCAGATCGATACATTCAGGCTGTGTACGCATTCCTCCGATCTTGTTTGTCGCAGAGTATCGAGAAGGAATCCATGCCGATGAGCCGAGATTGATAATCTTGCCTGGATGGGAGCCGGCCGCGTCGTCTACGGTTGCTCCAAAACTGTCATCGAAGGTGTAATGACTCAGCAGTGTATATTCAGGCGTTGAAGGTGGATTGCCTCCAGCAGCAATCGCCGTTGCGGCAGATTGATCGAGAAGTCCTTGATAGATACGAATGTCATCCATGGAACCTTGAACGGCATTTGGTCCGTCCATTGCACCACCGCTATACACCATTCCTTTTGCGATGGTCAGCGAACTTTGATTGAGAATCGTACCGACTGTTCCCTGTCCAACAAGCGTCGGAGTGATCGAGACGCCATCGATGAATATTTTTGCCCTGCTTGTCTGTGGAAGCGTCCCGTCATACGAAATAACGATGTTTCGAAATGGAACGAAATTGACGCTTCGTGCGAGCGGTGCGGAATAGATCTGATATTCATTTGGACCTGACGTTACAACAAAACTCAGCGTGTACTGAATGTTGATCGGCGAGACTGTCACGAGTCTGGGAGCAGTAAAAATAAAGTACCCACGATCATTGGAAAACTTTGAGAGCAAACCGTTGAAACCTTGAATCAAACTTAACGGAGGCGGCAAGGCGACCCAAAGGGAAAAAGAAAATTTTTCATTGGAATCAAAATCGAAATCCGAATCCGGTTCTTCTCCACCGGCATCGATGTACTGCTGCGTATTGTTGGCAAAAGAAACAAAGTTTCCATCACCGCATGCAACATCACACTGCGTGCCAGTACCCAGCAATTGCCAGGTACTCTTTTTCTCATCGATCGATGGCCATGTGTTCTTATCGGAATGGTAGGCGTTTATCGCGTTCGCCATCGTCGTCATATCTCTCAAGCGTCGGTAATTTCGGAACCGATAGATCGTTTTCACTGGATCTATCAAATAGATAATCCCACTTAAGAGCACAATGAGAATTGCCGAAGCGACAATGATTTCAACAAGCGTGAAGCCTTGTGCTCTCCGATGAGAAAAACATGCATGCATCAGAAAAATTATGAACTTGTAACTTCTGCGTAGGTTGTATATCCAAAGCAACCCGATCCGAATGTCCCGGTATTAATAGTCGCAGGTGCTGTGAAGCCGACGGTAAGGTTGCCAGCCGCAAGAGATCCCGGAATCGTCACAGAATACCAGCCGAAGCTTCCTGGTAATGGCAGAATACCGACATTTGCCGGTCCGCCATTTACAGAAACGTCGATCGATAGTTGGTCAGGATCAGTGGTAGCCGTGAAACACGAGCCATACACCCACACCTTAATTTGAGATGACGCAGGAACAGCTCCAAAAAGATATGCCTGTCGCTCTCCATCATCACTGGATGTGGCATGAATTGCGTCTGTGGTTACCGTTAGTGCAGTAGGAACCGTAGGTGCGACTACATTGTCTCCTGACTGAATAAGCACTGTGTAGTCATTCGGTGTGACCCAAGGTATGACAACATTTTGCGTCGGCCTTGCAATGGTCGGAGGCGCACTAGAACTAGAAGAAGAACCTGAAATAATTGGAGCACTGACACCATTGAGTGCGCCATTCGTGTACGAAACTTGATAACCGGTGGTTGCTGATGTTTCAGGAATACTCGGGGCATGATTCACAGCCGGGAGATATCCGGGAATCAGGAAATCTGGATCGAGGGTGTTTGTTCCGCATGGTGCATTCGGCGCGCCGTTTGAAGGACAAATGGAGTACAATCCTGTTGGCGCTGTCGTGCTGGGAGAAAAGGCAGTGGAAGGAATGGAATTGCCGTCTGCTAAATAGAGTTCGATGGCTTTCCCAATGTTTTTCGCATCCTGTTTCGCCGTTGCATCACGAGCATCATTCAAACGTTTCACCGGATCGATCGCCACGAAAACCGCGGACACGATGATCGCGATGATCGCAATGACGATAATAAGCTCAATAAGGGTGAATCCTTTTTTACGAGCAGAGAGAAGGAACATGAAATGGGGGGTAACTCACGCGCATCATAATGAACAATTTGTGTGTTCACAAGAACAACATTTGTTGCAGCCAGAGCCAATTGTCTGTATAAATAGCGCATATCGCGTGCGACTGATCGCGTGGTCCTGATCTTCCGAAGTAGATCACTCTGAGACTCGTCGAAGAGTGACCTCCTCAAAAAGATATCCTCCACACTCGGCGAAATGACGTCACACGTTTGCACCCAAGGATTCATCCATCACCGAGTTTGACTCGCTGTCGGAATGAAAAAGTGCACTTTTGTTTCTTTCTTTTTCTTCCATGTCCCTTCCTACGGAGCAACATTTGCTCGCAGCGGCCTGCCACTTCGGCCATCGAAAAGAAAAGTGGAATCCTAAAATGAAGCCGTACATCTATACGGTTCGTAAGGGTATTCATATCTTCGATCTCACCAAGACGAAGAAAGCCCTCGAACGCGCATGTTCTGAGCTCAAAGCCTTGGCGAAGAGCGGCAAAACGATTCTGTTCGTCTCCACGAAGCAGCAAAGCATCGCGCTGCTTGAAGAGCTCGGAAAGAAGACCGGTCAGCCAATCGTCACCAAGAAGTGGATGCCGGGTCTGCTCACCAACTGGCCAACAATGAAGCGTCGCATTCGTTACTATTTGGATCTTCAGTCGTCCTTCAAGACGGGTGAAATCGAAAAGTACACCAAGAAGGAACAGACGAAACTCC
>JALHMU010000013.1 GCA_022843885.1 Candidatus Peribacteraceae bacterium
CCTGCAACGTAGATATCATGTTTCATATTGTCAGCGGAGGACACGCGAACCGCAGGCTTGGAACCTACCGATGTTTGTGCGCCCATGGGAATCGCACCGGCGAAACGTTTGATAACCAAAAGTGGCAAGGGAACATCTGGTAATTCAAACATCAGCACACCGCTCGTGATCGTTGCTTTCCAACGTTGCGGAGCACTGACCGTCAAGCCGAGTGCGGGCACGCTCCATTCTTCCGATGCATCCGGTGGATCCAATTGTTCCAGCGACGTCACGACAAATAGCGGCAAGTATTCTGTCGTCACATTTGGCTCTAGTTGGCCCTTTAGACGAACTCGTTGTCCCGTATATTGATCCAATTGCACCACGTTACTCTGTACGAAAAATTGGAGTCCGCCCGTCATCGTGAGAACGTGCGTACCGCGACGAATGAGTGACAAACCAGTTGATGTCAGAATTCCATCTTCCGTACGTGCGCCATACTCCACGGTTGGCTGCATCGTTTTATTCCATTTCATATAGGCATAGATCGGACCAATGATCACGACCAAAACCGCAAGAAGTACGACAAAACGTTTCATCGAGCGAAAGTATAGAACCTATAACCGTGAGAGCAACGGCAAAGGTCTTTACTTTTTCTTAGATGGTTCGAAAGCATAAATCGCGCGACCAACACGAACGAAGTACGGCATCTTCTGCAAGTTCAGAGAGATAGTGCCGACTTTCACCGTGCGCTGACGAGCGACTTCCTCGATGATCTGCTTCTTGCTCATCGGGCCATGCTTCTTGAGAATGTTCTCAATGACGTCTGCAACCGTTCCTGGCTCATAACCCCATTCTTTGAGGGCGTAGAGACCACGACCGACGAGGACGAATTGTGGATAGCGGATGAGTTCGTTGTGCACAGCCTGGACCGTGACGTTCTTATGGTCGAAACCAGCTTCGCGGATACGGTTAGCGATCTCCATAAAGTGGAGTGGCTCACCGGCTTTCTTCAAAATGATTTCTACTTTGTCGCGGATAGAACGAGGACGGACGAAGCGCCATTCCGTGAGCCCCCAACCTTCTGGGATTTCGCGGAGACGGTCGTCGATCTGCATGCAGCTGACGATCATTTCACGGCTTGGAGTGCGGCCTTCGAAGAGGGAGAGTGACTGGATCGACGAGACGATTTCGGATTCCTTCATGCAGGAGTGACGCTTCTTGAGGAGCTTCGTGATGTTGTCGACAACCGACGTGATATCCGTCAATGACAAAGAGGACAGTCTCCAGAACGGCTTGAAGGTCTGGCTGCGACCGTGGAATTCCATTTCGTTGTCGATACTAAAGGAGAGACGCAAAATCGATCCGTCAAACTTCGAAGGATCAGGGATGCGCTTCAGGACTGCTGTAATAAGGTCTGCTTCAGGAAGGACACCTCCGCTTGCAGACAAAATGCCTTTTGCCATCTCGTTTACTTCATCAAAACGCGTCGTGCGAACCGTGCGGCGTAGCTTCGACAATGCGATGCTCTCGATCTGACGGATACGCTCACGCGTGACATTAAAATGCTTGCCGATCTTCTCCAAGGTCTGCTTGCTGTGACCACTCATCGCAAAACGACGCTTAATGACTTCTCCTTCTTTCTGCGTGAGAACTAAGAACAAATCATCAAGAAGTTCCTGCAAATTGATCGAAAGCGTTGGGGTCGCCGTTGCGGTCGGCCGTGAAGCGTTCGGGAATGCAGAGTCTGAAGGCATCGTGTGAGAGGGAAGAAACTACCTAGTTCTACCAGAACATTGACAGAAAAGAAAGAAGAAACCATTACTGAACCAGTAGGGACGAGCGAGTTCATTTTTTCTTCAACGTGCTGAGGAAAAGGAGAGTTGAAGTGACCCTAAAGGAATTTATTGTACAATGTTTATAGATAGAGTCAATACTAATTATTTGGCTTAGATAAAGCCATCTCGGCTATCTGGCATGCCGCAACAGCATCAGGATCCATGCAAGAGGATGCAGAAGACGAAGTGTACCTCTCGTCAATAAGTCGTTGTGGTAGGGGAGTGTGTTTTGCGAGTGTTTCGGCAAAGGTTCGCACGTACAAAGATTGCTCACCATCGAGGCCATCGAGCTTGAGTGGAAGTCCAATCGCGAGTTCATCAATCTTTTTTTCTTCGATAATTTTCAGAACTGCTTCGATCAATTCACCGATGTTTCCATGGGAGATTGTTTGCAATGCAATCACAAAATCCGCCTCTTTGTCTGCGAAGGCGACTCCGGTTCGGCGCTTGCCGACGTCGAGTGCGAGGATTCTCATTTCGCCTTCTTCGCGATCATGCGCGAAAGAAGTGACTTCTTATTTGCTGCGTTCTTCTTATGAATGATGTTCTTCTTTGCGGCCGTGTCGATCGCCTTGAATGCTTTCGGGAGGAGCTTCTCTGCATCAGCAATCTTTCCTTCCTTCACGAAATCTTTGAAGTCGCGCATGACGTTTTTCATGTGCGTCTTGTATGGAAGACGACGATCCCTGCGGATATCGGCTTGGCGTGCGCGTTTGATGGCTGACTTAATGATTGGCATAAAAGCTGGGAGAGCTTATGCGAAAGCCGGAAGGCATGCAAGGGGAATATGGGAGGCCTAAAGAAGAATCCCGGGCTCCCACAATCGAAAAGAGATCTTCGACATTCTTTTGTTGAGCCGCTTACATCACCCGGATTCTTCGCTACAATCAGATCAACATATGTGCGGAATCTTTGGATACGTCGGCAGCCGCGAGGATGCCGGTTCTCTGGTCATTAAAGGCTTAAAGAAGCTGGAATACCGTGGGTATGACTCTTGGGGTGTCGCCGTACAAACCAACGCCCATATAGAGGTATCGAAAGATGTCGGTCGTATTAGTGGTGTGGATCATGAGCAGTTCAAACATTCGTCCGGTCTCGCAATCGCACATTCACGTTGGGCGACGCATGGCGGTGTCACAAAGCAAAACGCACACCCGCATCTTTCTGAAGATGGAAAGATCGCCGTGGTGCATAACGGCATCATCGAGAACTACCTGGAATTGAAGAAGATGCTCCAGAAAAAAGGACACACGTTCAAATCTGAAACGGATACAGAAGTGATCCCACATTTGATTCAAGATTTGAAGAAGGATGGTATGACTTTGGAAGATGCTGTCCGCGCGGCGTGTCAGATGTTCACCGGTCGCTACGGCATCCTTGTGCTCGATACCGAAACGCATGCACTTGTTGCCGCACGCACAGGCTCACCGCTGATTGTTGGTGTGGGAGAAGGGGAGTACTTCATCGCATCCGATATTCCAGCGTTCTTGGAACAGACACGCATCGTGAATTACCTGGATGATGGAGAGATGGTCTGCTTGGAAAGCAACAAAGCAATCTTCCGTTCCATCGAAACCGGGAAGGAAATTCAGAAACGCAAAATCGAAATCGCCTGGAAAGTCGAAGACACAGAGAAAGGAGAGTACGAACACTACATGCTCAAGGAAATCATGGATCAGAAGGAGAGCATCATCCGTGCCGTGCATCAGGATGAAGAACAGATCATGACGCTCGCGAAAGCAATCAAAGATTGCGTCGGGTGCATCCTGTCTGCCTGTGGTACCGCCGGGAAAGCCTGTATGGCCGCCGATTACTTCTTCTCAATCATTGCGAAGCGTCACGTGAACTTCGTGCCATCGAGTGAGTTTAAAATCTATCACCACTTCCTCCTTCCTGAATCACTCATCGTCGTCGTCAGCCAAAGTGGTGAGACCGCAGATGTCCTGGAAGCAATGAAGACCGCGAAGGAAGCTGGATCGAAAGTACTCGCGATCGTGAACGTCGAAGGTTCCTCGGTTGCGCGCGCCGCCGATTACACACTCCTCATCAATGCCGGACCAGAGCGTGCTGTTGCATCCACGAAAGCGCTGACAGGACAGATGGCCGTGCTCATGCTCATTGCGTACGCCGTGGCCGGAAAGTTGAACGAAGGTCGCATGGCGCTCTTGGAAGCCGGCGCCAAGATCAACGATATGTTGAACCCACGCTACATCGATCACATCAAAGGAATCGCCGAAGTCCTTCATCATCATAAGGACATGTACATCATCGGAAAATCGTGGAACTACCCGATGGCACTGGAAAGCGCGATCAAGATTCAGGAAGTCAGCTACATCCATGCACAAGGCTTCGCGGCTGGAGAACTAAAGCACGGTCCGATCGCATTGATCGAGGAAGGCACACCATGCATCGCACTGATGGGAAATGATGAGGTGACTGCCGACATGTTGAGCAACATCATGGAACTCAAGGCACGCGGAGCCACCATCATTGCAGTGTCACCGGAACGTCATGAAATTTTCGATCACTGGATCAAAGTCCCGGATGCAGGACCAGCGCAGCCAATCGTGAACATTATTCCGATTCAAATCCTGTCGTACTATTTGGCAGTCCTCAAAGGAAAAGATCCAGATATGCCACGAAACTTGGCGAAGTCAGTCACAGTGAAATAGTAAATTGGCAGTTGCATCATGCACGGTCAGGCGTACTCTTTTTAAGGCATTTTACTCGAGCCTTGGCGGGCAGGAGTAATGGCCACCCGGCTGCACTGGATGTGCAGCTGGGACTTTTTGGTAAAGAGTCTTTGACTTTCCTAAGTGCTCTTCATAAGATTTAAAAGAGATTCATTTATGAATCTCCTACAAGGGGCCCTCAGTCGCAATGTGCGGCTGGGGGTTTTTTACTGCTCATCCGGCGGAATGCCATAGTACTCAAACAGGTATGCGGCGATATCTTTGAAGACTGGTGCAGCCGAGAGCGAACCGAATTCTTCTTTCTTCGGACGGTCGAACTTTACGAGGATCACGAACTTCGGATCATCGACTGGTGCGTACCCTGCATACGTCGCAATCGTGGACCCGGTTCCTTCGGTATAGCGTCCACCGGGACCAGCGATCTGACTTGTTCCTGTCTTACCAGCGATGCGATGTCCTTTCACCTTTCCCGGTTTGGCGTAGCCGGTGTGCACGCTCGCCGTCAGCACCGCTGTCATCGTCGCGGCAGACTCAGGACGAATCACTTGTTCGATGAAAACAGGATTTCGCTTCTCGACTGTTCCATCACTCTTTCGAATTTCATCGATGATTGTCGGCTTCATCAACTTTCCACCATTCGCAAGCGCGGAGAATGCCGTGATCATTTGGAGTGGCGTCGTCGATACACCTTGTCCGTACGCAGCCGTCGCGAGGAGCGCCTTACTCCATTGGCGCCATGGGCGGATCTCACCCGGCAGTTCGTTATCCAGCTCGATGCCCGTGATCTGTCCGAATCCGAAGCGCTTCAGTTCGGTATAGAACAATTTGCGTCCGAGCTTCTGCGAGATGTTCGTCATGCAGGTGTTAATCGAGAATGCGATACAGCCTGACATGCTGATCTTGCCGTAGTACACGTTCAATGCGTTCTTGATGGTGTATTCGTCCACTTTCACCGGTCCGGTGTCGTCATACATATCGTTCGGCGTTACTTCGCCTTGATCGATCGCGATGGCCATCGTGACCGCTTTCATAACCGAACCTGGTTCGTAGATTTCTTGCACCGTGCGGTTCACGTACGAACCGACACCGATGTTGTTTTTGTACTTCAGCCACACACCTTGCTGTTCCGTCGGGAAAATTTCGCGACGGTTATCTTCACCGATGTATTTGTAATAGCGCGTGAGTTTTTTCAGATCGTATAACTTTTCCAGATCCGTCAGCATCGTCTGTGTTTCCGGCGACAGTAACTTTCGGCCTTCGGGCGTGAGATCCGGCAGATACGCACGGAGCACACGGGTGTTCGTCACAGGATCAAAGACTTCGATCACAACTTTCGCTTCATCGCCGGCGTCCATGGTGAAGGGGACTTTCTCGTACACAGAGGTATAGGTATTGCTGTCGAACAACGGTGCATTCGCCATAGCGAGAATGCGTCCTGTCTCTGGATCCATCACGATTGCTTGTGCACTTTCCGCATCGACTTCGCGCACTTTTTGTTCGAGCAATTGTTCCACCTTATCTTGAATGTTGCGGTCAATCGTTAGGACAATCGTGTCGCCGTCACGTGGATCCACAAGCTTTTGCTGAGCGGATGCAATCTGTCCTCCGAATGGATCGGAGACTGTGGAGAGCAATCCTTCCTGACCGCGAAGTTCCGCATCAAACGTACGTTCGATGCCATATTGCGGATCCTGCAGTGCGTTAATGAATCCAACGACGTGTGAGCCAATCGTCGTATCAGGATAGTAACGCCAATGCTGCGCAATCAGCGCAATGCCGCGATACGGATCGGAAATCGCTTCATTGTTTTTGCCGGTCGTTTCGTAATACTCCTCGCGCTGCTTCTCGGTATCTTTCATCGATTGCAATTTGAGCTCTTTTATTTTGAGTGACAGTTCCGCCGGAAGACGCCCCATGATCGGTACGTAACGCAACGGACGACGAATCAATTGTGAACTAATGATGTCTTGGTCGAGCACCAAGATAGGGGAGAGTAAACGTGCACTCTTTTGAATGTCCGACTGATTCACTTCTTCTGGGTTCGCATAAATGAGTCCCGCAGCGGTAACACGAATACCGCTCAATCCTAATTCTTGGACTTTTGCCTGCTGTTCTTTGTTCGCACCATAGAGGAGGGGAGCGAACGTGACGGATTTTTCACGAATACGTTCTTCGATATCACGCGCAAACTGTCGACGTACTTCCGTGATATCAGGTAGATCCGTCGGAATAATTTTCTGATCATTCTGCGCGGTAATCGGAATCGGCTCTAGGAGCAACGCACCTGTCTGCATGTTTCGGAGCAGCGCTGATGTCACAAGAGGATCAAACGCATCTTTATAAAATTTGATCAGCTCATTCGGACACAAGGTCTGTCCTTGTCGGCATGCTGCATCAAACTTTTCCGTGACCAGCGTATCTGCCAGTGTCTCGGAAATTTTCGTGTAATCGCCCGTGACGACCGGATCGACGTACAAAAGATCGAGTGTCGTATTGGTTGCGAACATGCTTGTCTCTTCCGTCTTGCTGTTGCGGCTCAAAATCTCACCACGTTTGGCCGGCAAGACCACACCGCCGTAATGTTGCGCTTGCGCGAGCTCACGATACTCAGCCCCGCGTACAACCTGCAGTTCGATCAGTCTCGAGACAATGACCAAACCGACCACGGAAAGCGCAGAATATAAAACGATGATTCTCCGCTCAAATGAGCGCTTTTTATGAGATTCGATCGTTGCCGAAGACACCCGAAAAACCACGAGGACAGGGTAGCATGAACGCCCGAAATACGGTATAATGGAGGGAATGACAAATATCGATATTAACAGTCTGAAAAACCTTGGCGGAGAGGAGCTTTTGACCGCTCTGGAGAAGCTCGCTGTGAGCGAGAAAATTTCGGATATCCATTTGAATCCACAGAAGGATCATCTTCGTATCGAATGGCGTCAAAAAGGAATCTTGGAAGTCTTGATGACCGTACCAACGGAAACATTCATCACGATGCAGCGTCGCATCAAGTTCCAATCCAAACTCAAACTCAACATTGAAACAGTCGCACAAGATGGACAGTACACATTCCCGGTGGAAGACCGTGTCGTGAACGTTCGTGTCGCGAGCATCCCGACTCGTTTCGGTGAAGCTTTCACATTGCGTTTCCTCGACCCTGTCCGCGGTATCGTGCCATTGGAACAGTTAGGATTCCCGAAGGAAATCGAATCTTCGTTGATGGATTTGTCGAAACTGCCAAACGGAATGATCCTTGTCACGGGTCCGACCGGATCCGGAAAGACGACAACGCTCTACGCGCTCTTGTCACTCCTCGCAGGGAAGGACAGCAACATCATCACATTGGAAGACCCGATCGAATACGAACTCAAGAACATCATCCAGAGTCAGGTCGACCCGGAACACGGCTACACCTTTGCATCCGGACTGCGTTCCATCCTGCGTCATGACCCGGATATCATCCTCGTCGGAGAAATCCGCGACTATGAAACAGCGCAAACGGCAGTCGACGCCGCTCTTACCGGTCACTTGGTGCTTGCAACACTCCACACCAACTCCTCGATCGAAGCGATCCCGCGTCTCCTCTCGATGGGCGTCAGTCCCTATACCTTTGCTCCTGCACTCCGTGGAATCCTCGCGCAACGTCTCGTCCGCACACTCACGCCAGAGTGTCAGGCTAGCGGTACCTGCGATCCGTCTGATCCAAAGAGCTACGGTGGCCAGTGTTCCTTGCCGGAACTCCTCATTGCCGACGGTGCCATGCGTGACCTGATCCTGACACAAGCGACAGAACACGACCTAGAGGAAGCTGCTCGCAAGAACGGATTCAAGTCGATGCGCGACTGGGGCGAGATCTTCATCGAAAAGAAAATCACCACTCGCGAGGAAGTCGAACGCGTCACAGCGTAGGGTTTGCGTCAATATTGTGCACAAGAATGTCCTTGCTTCCACGCGGGAAGCTTTTTACGATGATGTGCCATGTTGTCTATGCGACGTCACAGGCGCCGCCCCATGAATTCTTTCGTGGCAGAGGAACGTCCACGCGTTGTTGTGCGTATCGTGATGGTGGTTTTGGCGCTCCTTTTAGTGTGGTTCCTTGGAGGCAAAGTCATCGGCTTCTTCACGGGATCATCAGAAGAGCGTGCTGCTGCTCGCGTCGGATTGACCGGACAGGCGAATGTGGAAGTCTCTTTGCAAGAGAGCACTCCGCAACGTGCGGAGAATGATTTGAAATTGTACGAAGGCGATGCACTCATGACTCGTGGTGGTGGGGAGGCAACACTGACATTGTTCGAAAACACACGTGTGCACCTGGATCAGAATACCGAAGTGCTCATCGAAGCAAGCAATCGTCGTGTTGTCGATGCATCGGACATCACATTACGTGTGAAACAAGGTCGCGTCTGGATCACAACGCCAGATCGTGATTCGTTCTCCGGTGCCATTACACGCAGCATCATCATGGATAACTTCACGGCCATTGTTCCGGGAAGTTCTGCAGGACTCTTAGCCAATAATTTGATTCTGTTTACGCAGGCTTCCGGCCTGGGTGTTGATATCACGCTCACGTTGCCGGACACGGATGAAAAAAAGATCATGCTGGGCGAAGGACAATCACTCACGCTCGATGAAAACGCTCGCAAGCAAATTGCAGCAGGTACCGATCCATACGAATTCCGTGATGCGATCGTGCGCACATCAATCGTTGACCCCTTCATCATGACCGCAATGGCAGGAGGGAATGATCTCCCTGTTGTGACAGGAAGCGGCGCTTCGTCGATCGCAAGTGATGACAGCACGGCGGATCTCGCGGTGTCCTCTCCATTGAATGACAGCATCGTCACCGGCGAAACAGTGACGATTGCCGGACGTGTCGGCCCACGTGTCGCAACCGTGAATGTGAACGGCTACGACATTCCGGTCAAAGTAGACCGCACATTCTCACAACAGCTTTCGTTGCCAGCCAGTACGTCGATGACACTGTCCATCCAAGCGAAGGGATCTGACGGCCTCTTGCTCGCGGAAGTCACGCGCGTTGTGCAGCGCAGAAAAGCCACCCTCGGGGTTGCAACGATTACGAAGCCAGCAGGTTCCGGTGCAACATTCACGACGAGCGAAGGAGAAATCGAAATCTCAGGCACGGCTCCGGCAAACACAACGGGCATCATGGTAAACGATTACAAATTGCAGCTCTTCAAACCGGGTGACACGAAGTGGAGTTACCTCGCCAGCATCGCACTGGGAAACATGAAGGCTGGCGAAAATATCTATAGCATCCGCACGATCGATGAAACAGGCGCACAAAGTGCGGCAGTCAGCATCAAAGTTGTGTCTCAGGCTGAAGGCACGGTGACATCATCCAGTAGCAGCGCCGGTTCATCCGTGTCGTCTGCCCCGATGTTGAACAACGCACCACTCACGCCTGGCATCCTCACTGTCGTTGCACCAACGACGGGGAGCAGTGCTGAAACCTCTGAGAACGAAGTGCTCATCGAAGGGAAGACATCTGTCGGCACAGCTGCGATCTACGTCAACGATTACAAGCTGTCGCTCTATGTCGCTGGAAAGGATTTCTGGAACTACATCGCATCGGAGGAATTTGGCACCCTCAAAGCGGGTGTGAACACATACCGTGTCGTTGCTCGTAACGAAAAAGGCGAAGTGCTCGACGCGATCGAGTACACCATTACGAAAAAATAATGGCGAAAAGATCTCCCGAAACTCGGGAAGAACAAGTGACGAAGATCGTACATACGGTCTTGAATTTTCTTGAAGGTGAAAACGTAACGCCCGTTCATATCAATGCGATTCGTACGAGCATTATCCGATCATTGGATAACAGTGAAAAACCGGCAAAGATCATCGATGGATGCGTCAAAAAACTACAAGCATTATTTGCGGGTGCAAAGTCAGTCAAAATTGTCGCTCAGACACCAGTGGAGGTTATCCCAATACAAGATCCAGACGAAATGCCGTACGTTCCAAAACCGCCGATTCCGAAATTAACTGAAATGCCACAAAACGAATTGCCGTCGGATATTCGTGAAGCACTTATGGGGAAATTTATAATCGATGGTGATACCGACCATCTCGATGGATCAGAGGAACGTGATTTCATTTACGAAAGACGCATTGCCAGAGGCTTACCGAAGCACAATCCGCGTGATGCCAAAAATGCAGCGGAATTGAAAAAACGTTCAGGCAGTCACTTTGGCATCCGCAAGTCCAAGTAGAGTTAAACACATATCAAAATCCTCAGGAAGTTCAGCCGTTACATGAACACGCTTTTTGGATGCCGGAGAATCAAATGCCAGTTGCCATGCGTGCAAACACAAGAAGTCGACTTTTAACTTCTTGGCAAAGGCTGCCGAAGCGCCAGAACCATAGGTCGAATCGCCAAGGACCGGATGCCCGATCGATTCCAAGTGCACGCGAATCTGGTGTGTGCGACCTGTATGCAGTTCACACAACAATAATGATGTGCTGTTCTGAGAACCGAGTGTCTCATACGTCGTCTGTGCTTGTTTGGAGTTGGTAATGTGCAATGAGGACATCTTGGTACGTTCCGTCGCATGTCGCCCGATTGGAGCATCGATTTTGGCCTTGGCCTCTCTTGGTTGCCCGTATACAAGTGCGAGATATTTCTTCTCGACCGTTCGGGTCTCAAATTGCTTTTGTAAGAACAGATGCGCTTCCGGCGTTTTGCCGATCAGTAAACATCCCGTCGTCTCTTTATCCAAACGATGCACCAAGACGGATGATGGTTGGAACTTCAGCTTTCGCTTTTTAAATAACCATGCGGCACCGTGCAACAATGTCGGCTCTTTGACGGTTGGAGCTGGATGAACGGTCAAGCCACGTGGTTTATCGACGACCATACATGCGTCATCTTCATACAAAACAGTGAGATCCAAATCGACAGGGTCGATGGTCGCACTGGAAGAGGGGAGCTCTTCGAGCGAGATCACGACTACATCATCTTCCGAGAGGGCATATCCTGTTTTTGTGATCTTCTTGCGGTTCACGGTTACATGCCCACCTCGAATGTGCTTCTGCACAACGGAACGGCTTACAATCGCTGTTTGATTCTGTAAGAACGCATCGAGACGCTCAGGATCGCCTGCTGAAAAAGTGAAGGTTTGCTGCACGGGCACACTATGCCGTACTCTGTGCCCAATGGCGACCTCTTCCCAGAAATCGGATTCCACTGAACTCCTGACCCGAGCCGTGTCCAATGTGACGCCGAGGCCACTTGCAGAGGAAAAGCTGAAATCCGGCAAGAAGATGCGCCTCTACTTTGGTATCGATCCCACCGGAAATAAGCTGCACTTGGGTCATTCTGTGCCGCTTCGAAAGATGCGTGCCTTTCAGGATGCAGGTCATGAAGTGATCATGGTCATCGGGAGTTTTACAGCGATGATCGGCGATCCGACGGGCCGTGATGAAATGCGTGTCTCACTGACCAAGAAAGATATCGAACAGAACTACGAAACCTACATGGACCAAGCAAAGCTCATCTTGGATACGAAGAAACTGACGGTGAAGTACAACCACGAATGGCTGGAGAAGCTTGGTTTCAAAGACATTATCGATCTTGCCAGTAAATTCACGGTGCAACAGATGATCGAACGTGACATGTTTGAGAAGCGCATCGATGAAGGTAAACCGATCGGACTTCATGAATTTTTCTATCCACTCATGGTCGGATACGACTCAGTGGTATTGGACGTCGATGGCGAATTGGGTGGAAATGATCAGTACTTCAACATGCTCGCCGGGCGCACATTGCAAACCGCGTTCAAGAAACGTGACAAATTTGTCCTGACGACCAAGATTTTGGAGGGTACGGATGGCCGAAAGATGAGTAAAACGTACGATAACTGTGTTTTCTTAACAGATTCACCAAATGAGATGTTCGGAAAACTCATGCGCGTGCATGACAACCTCATGGAAACATACTTCGAATGTTGCACCGATGTCGCAGCCGGAGAAGTGCAGAAAATCCTCAGCGGTAACCCAAAAGAAGCCAAAATGCGACTCGCAAAAGAGATCGTCTCTCTCTATCACGGGGGAGTGCAGGGGAGTGCTGCGGAAGCAAACTTCAATGCGGTCTTCAGCGATGGGGGAGTACCCGACGATATCGCAGAAGTACGCGCAAAAAAGGGCATGACGTATCTCGATCTCCTCGTGTCTGAAAAACTTGTCACATCCAAGAGCGAAGGACGTCGTTTGATCGAGCAGGGGGGACTGAAACTTGATGACGTGAAGATCGACGATCAAAATGCCACCGTCGCAACAAGCGGTGTCCTGAAAGTAGGGAAGCGGAAGTTCGTGAAGATTATCGTTCGATAGTTTCTTGCGGCAACTCACGGGAGTACTTACGACGCGGACCACGAAGCAAACGCTTAAAGCGTGATTCCAAGATCGCCTGTTTCAAATACGTCAGAATCTGCTGCTGGACGGCGTTGTTGTAGATCAAGAGCGACAATTCATCATGATAGAGCAGAGATTCCATCGAGAGGTTCGCTGAGCCAATGACTGTGAAATCATCCACTGCCATGACTTTGGAGTGCAAAATATTCGGATGACGTCGGATATGTAAAAGCATGCGACGATGTTGACGAGTGAGCGCCCGAATGCGCTGTAAGAATTTATTGCTGGCAGTTTCGGTCGTGGCATGTTGCTTGGAACTGCGGATAATTTCGATTTCGACACCGCGATTTGCTGCATCTGCAATGAGCGCAGCAATATTGTCATTCATCAGATACGCATGTTCGATCACAATATGTTTTTTAGCCAATTTCAGGAGATATTCGATGACATACGTAATCTGTTTTTTTTGCCCGAACTCCGGGGTCCCGGGCTTGGCATATCCAGGAAAATTATGAAGCAGCATCATTTCTGATGCTTGTTCGGTCGGCTGATCGGTATGAGCAGTAGGAGGAGGGGAGTCGAAATAATAATGGTCGAGCATCGCAAACATATCTGCACTTTCCATCCGGATCCAATAGTCACGGTGATAGTTGGTTTCGACTTTGCCCGTCCAGCCAATGTGGGGTTCAAATCCTCCAGAACACACGTCACTGATATTCATACCACCCATGAATGCGAGCTTTTGATCGATGAGAACCGCTTTGGAATGATCAATTCTGCGAATCGGATTGTTATTGATGTGGAGCCGAATTCCGCTCTTTTGCATCAATTGTAAGACATCATGCATCTTCAAAAACATCTCATCAGAAATCAAATCCGAGGAAATTTTTTCAATCTTCGCAACCTCCGGAGGTTTCAAAGAATAAATGGCCGATGCATCGCGCATCATTCCCAACAAAATACGAATTGTACTGGGTCTCACACGATAACGAATAATTTTCCAAAGTACCCGAGGAAGAAGCTTCAAAATGAGGTAGGCACGCCATCGTGCAAGTACGTAGTGATTGCCCATCACGAGTGATCCGAATTTATCGACGTTTACCTCAACGTTGACACCATGTTTATGTGCGACGATAAGCTGTTCTGCCAAACGCAGACCGGTGGAGTCATTCGACCAAATGAAAACATTGATCTTGATAGTCTTCTGGGCTTGGGAAATCGCATGATCGATATTGATAAAAGCTTCGATTCCAGACGTATAGACTTCGGTTTTGGCAAACATCGTAGGTGCATTCGTATTTTCTCGAATCTGTTTTTTAATATCTTCAATAGACACACCGTCATACGTGACGGCTACCGGCATCGCGCCAACGTTTGTCTCTGACATGTCCATGAGCAGTGAATTTTATGTCTCTCGTGTGACGATGGAAATCAAATACCCGCCCACACCAAGTAAAAGGGGAATGCTGAGAAAGATCGCCAACTGTGGGTCCAACACCTGGAAAACCAGCAAAACAGCGATAAAGGTAACAGCAATCGTGCCAAAGAAGGTCTGTTCGGCCTGTTCTGATAGCTCAACGCTTGTATCGTGGTGCATAAAAGGGATGTGAACAGAAATAGACGAGGGGATTCTTTTGATGCGTCGTGTAACTTTGCGGGCTGATGATGAAATTTTGCTACTCATGTATGAAGTGTAACACAGATGAAGAAAACTTTTTCGTGATGATTGTGATGGAAAGTGAATGGGGGAGCTAGGAGAACCCTCTCTTCTTGGATCTATTTAATGATGCACAATGTATCTTGTACGTTATTAAATAAGGGCTCAAATTACGGCTTTACCAGATAATACGCATATCCGATCGTTTCTCTGACAACACTCATCATTTCAAACTTCGTTCCGACAGGTGCATCAGCGGGGAATGTTTCGAGTTCAATTCCCTGCCGCTTCCCGATGAGTCTGATTCTGGCCAAATGATATCGGTCGCTAATGGCGACAATAGAGGTACATTTTTGCAGTAATGGGAGACTATTACGCACATTATTCCACGTAGAACTGGAAAACGGCTCCATTCTGATGCGATCAGAGGGGATTCCGCGTGCAATGGCCACCTTTTGCATAACTTCGGCTTCACTTTCCTGCGTTTCACTCCCCTTGCCTCCAGTTACGATCAAACGTGTAAGCAATTCTTTCTCATACAAACGTACACCGGCTTCCACACGTCGCAAGATTCCCGGTCCGGGGTCTGACACGGAATGAACCGCTGCACCAAAGATCACCCCACACTCTACTTTTGTCGTTTCATCGTATGTTCCTGTGAATCCGGTCACGACACTCACGAATGCATAGAAAATAATTGCCGTGGGCAGAACAACGACAACCGCAAAGAGAAACACCAAGCTATACCCAAGTTTGGCGGGGACGTTCATTGTTCTTCTTGGATGTGAATACTGGAGGAAATCGATGGCAATGCTCTGCTCCAGAATGGCCAAATCGAAATGTCAATTTTGGAGACTTCGGGCAAGTTCTTGATGATACGCTCTGCTTCACTGATGCTTTTCCCGGCGACAGCATCTCGAACTTTCTTGGAAAAATTGGCACCGGCGATCGTGAGTGGATCGAGCAGATATCGCTGTGTCGCAGAGAGATCCGCCGTGATCTTCACCCATTGGAGAATCGGCGCATCCCATGGCGCATCAATAACATAGAGAACCATGTTTTCCTTTGTCACAGAGCCATCTTTCACCATGCGCTGTTCCCCCACTCCATCCATGATGCGCTCTTTCATGAGTTCAAATAATGCATCTTGGTCATACAAAAGCACCGTGTAAAACGCAGTCCCCTCCACCGGCAAAGATGAAATATGTTGTCCGATAAATTCTGTAGGAAGTTTCATGTCCGAAAATGTCAAACGCGTGAGTTCGTCGTAATCGAGCTCGACCAAATTCGAACCGTCTCGTTGACTCTGTTCGGCGCGTGCATCCGAAACCATCTGTCGTGCTTTGGCCTTGAGCATTTGTTCCAACTTCTTCTGTGCAATTTCCAAATCTTCTTGTCGCACCACATTGCGATGTGACGTTGTACCGCCCTTGCCTGCTTGTTCATTGCGTCCGTAGATCACAGCACGCTGGTCCTGTGGCAAACCAGGAATCTCCCACTTCAAACCCGGTGGAACGTTCCCACGCTCTCCGACGATCTCATTGAATTGATCCACCTCATCAGCCAAGGCCTTGCCCGGCAACGACGATTTTGCAGGAATGATCATGTCCTGACGCAAACGAAACACCATGCCAGCTTGGTTCACGAAACGTGTCCCCTGTCGCAATGAAAATTGTTCCGCAGAATCATTGAAGACCGTAAGCGTTACCTCCGCATTTGTTCCCGTAAATTCTTTCCCGATTTCATCAAACGTGAGTGTTTCCTGCGCTTTCACTGTCAGCGGAATGAGCGGCAGTGTCTTTACTCTCCCCTGTGGGACATCCGTGGCTCCTGAAGCCACAAGCAGCACGTTCATCGTTTGGCTGACGGGTTCTTCAGCCGGCCAGATTTTGAGCGTAGCGGACGGAAGTAATCGGAAAATGATGAACAGAAATACGAAGCCACTCGTTGCAAACAACACCCAAATACGCACCTTCGGTAATGACAGCAAACCGAGCGACTGCAGTTGCGTACGGATTTGTTCTCGCCAGAGCTTGGGGCTGAAACTTCTGAGCGCCTCCGAAAGTTGCGCATGACCGTGCAATGTTTTTCGTAGATCTTTCGACTTGGAAAGTATGTGCCACCCTGCACGGCGTGCGATTTCCAATGTCTTCGTATGCTTCGTTGCGAGTGTTAAATGTCGATCTGCATTGAGCGCTTTCAGCTCACGCAAAAAACGAAAGACTTCCTCTTCAGGTAATTGCAAACCGGCCGGACTGAGTGCAAGGAGCAACGGCCCAGTTGATCCGCGGATCGATGCGCCGACCTCACGAATATTCGACGTACCGTCGCTTGTGAGCACGGTGAGAACGGGGGGTTTGGCAGGCATAATCAAAAGCGTGCGAAAATTGTACGGGAAAGCGGCGAACTCTTCGACTATTTCTCCTGAAGAGCGCGAATCGATGGCAAATCTTTGCCTGAGAGATATTCAAGCATCGCACCACCACCCATACTGATGAAGCCGTACCCAGAAAGTGGCACGCCGTACCGAGTATGAACGTCAATGGTGTCCCCT
>JALHMU010000014.1 GCA_022843885.1 Candidatus Peribacteraceae bacterium
CTTTGAGGCGGCTCAAGAGTTCCGGATTGCGGAAGTATGCGCTGATCGTGAGAAGTAAAAGGAGCGCGTAGATCATTCCTGTTTCAGCGAA
The DNA here is from genome assembly GCA_022843885.1 of Candidatus Peribacteraceae bacterium. Classification (GTDB taxonomy): domain Bacteria; phylum Patescibacteriota; class Gracilibacteria; order Peribacterales; family Peribacteraceae; genus JALHMU01. The sequence continues at coordinate 92 of JALHMU010000014.1, forward strand.
TGACGTGAAGCCGTGCGTGAGCATCGCGGAGAGAATGCCTGCCGTGTAACCGACCATGAGGACGAAGCCAACGGTAGATGTGCGTGGGATCAAGAACAGGATGACGATGATGATCTCGAGCACACCGAGCTGGTATTGAATCGGCGTCATGCCAACTGCTTCAGCAAACTGCGCGCCTTGCGAGCCTGGCTCGGCAGGGACAAATTTTGCATACGCGGCGAAGACGTTCATTGCGGCAACGAGGATGGCACAAATCCATCCGACGATGAGACCAAGTTTTTTCATAGGAGAAATGGGGAATTGGAAAAGAGTGTAGCGGAATATTCTAAAAAAATCCTCTCTCCCGGTAATGGAAGAGAGGATTCAGCGTGCTCCTTTGAAAGGTGTTTAGAAAATGAAACGGGATTCGATGTCCCAGTCGCCGTGAGAAAGCTCCTTTGCTTTTGAGGCACTGAGTTTCATCTTTTCTTGATCGATGATCTCGGGGTGTTTTCGGCCCAGTTGCACATAGAGCGCATAAGGCCGGTACGAAGCCGGAAACTGTCGTATCAATGTTTCGCAGAGAATGAGCGCTTGCCCAGGATTTCCTGTGCGTTCCGTCAGTTCGACCTCATAACAGAGCAAGGAAAGCATGCGATGCGGATCGCCGAGATGTCGCCAGTACATGGCAGACGATTGCACGTCTTGAAGTGCTTTCGGAAGATTATTCTCCACTTCGAATTCAGTGGCTCGTCGCGCGTACAGTTCGGCCAAGGTCTGCGTAACTCGGTCGTCACGTTGGTCCAAAAGATTGAACTCGTATTTGCTGAGCTCGTCGATCACGTGATCGAGTCGCTTCAGAACCGCCGGGTCATCATAGCCACCGAGGGAAAGTAGGCGTGCTACTTCTTCTGCTTCGACTTTCGCCCAGGATTTTTTCGTCGCATGTGGAATGCCGTACAAGGCGCATGCGCCGAGTATGGCGAAGAGCACAAGCGCAATAAAGCATCGAATCTTCGATTGACTCATTTCAAATTCCTTTCGTGTAAGGAGCGAGTGATACCAGTGATTTCGATCACTGTTCAAATGATATTTTACCATTCAAAATTATTTAAGCAATGTGCTACACTGAACGAATGCCCACGCCAAAAATCGTTCAAGTGCACGACACGATGCAGAAAGCATCGTATGTTCTGAGCGAGCCGATGGGAAAAAATTTCGATTCGCGTTTCAGCCCTGATCTCAGCCCAAAAGAGATGCTCGATCTTGGCGTCTTCGGTGGGAAATACATGACCGATTGCACGAAAGAATTTCCCAAAGAGTGGTTCAAGAAGGCAAAGCTCTGTTCGGAAAAACATGATCCCACGCTTAATTTTTTCGGCATCAATGCCAGCCAGCCCTTATCTGTCTGGCGAAAGAAAGGATGGATTCACCCCGCCGATCCGCGCGGATGGTTCCAGTGGTATTGCCGCTATTACATGGGACGACGCATTCCAGAAGAGGATGATCGTCAGATTCGTCGATGGATGGCGATGAAGCGACATGTCACACAAGTGCTTCGCAATTGCAGACGCGGTGATCTGAACTGTCGAAGAAAACAGCGCCAAGCACTGCTGCACTGGGCATATGACAGTCGGAAGATGTAAGTCTTTCTGTATACTGACTCTCATCCTTCCTTTCTTTTCTATGAAATACGTCACGATCATTGTCCGCATTCTTCTCGGACTCGTCATCCTCACGCCGATCCTCGGTGCAACCGGCATTTTCCCGGCACCAACAGCCGATCTCTACACGCCAGCAGGTTGGGCATTCATGGAAGCGCTTATGAATAGCGGCTACATGTTCCCGCTCATCGCAGTCACGTGTGCGGTCGCATTGGTGCTCCTCATCATGAACCGCACGGCACTTGCTGCCGTGATCTTGGCGCCATTCGCAATCAACGTCGCATGTTTCCACACGTTCGTGGAGGATGCACCGATCAGCGTTTCTGCAAGCCTTGCCTACGTTCTCGTCGGCGGCACGATCTATCTCCTCTGGATCAACCGCAAAAAGTACAAAGCTTTGTGGTAAGAGCAGAGCGCGTACTGTTATACTCGCAGAATGCAAACGTATCGCGAGTACGCACATCTAAAAAAGCCTTCATGGTCACCGCCTGCATGGGTCTTCGGACCGGTGTGGACGGTGCTCTATGTCATCATCGCTGTTTCCTTTGGTTGGACGTTCGTCTTGGCGTTTCAAGAAAACATTCCCGCGATGATTGCAGTGCCGTTCGTTTTGAATCTCATCTTCAACTTTGCATTCACACCGCTGCAGTTCGGTCTCAAGAACAATTGGCTCGCGAGTATCGATATTCTGCTCGTGCTCGGAACATTGATCTGGGCGATGTATGCCATCTTTCCGTATGAACCGATTATCATGTACGCGCAGATTCCGTATCTCCTCTGGGTCAGCTTCGCGACATGCTTGCAGTTGATCATTACGTATCTCAATTCCTGATCTCTATGAAGAACAAGCGCACGAAAGATGAATACATGGGCACGGGCATTGCATTGGGAATGGCTATGGGTGTGGCAATCGGATCAGCGATGGGGAATATTGGAGTCGGGATTGCGATTGGGATTTCTTTAGGTGTCGCATTCGGAGCTTCGATGTGGGAGCAGCAAGAAAAGAAACACAAGAATAAGAAATAAAAGATGCTCATTGACAAGTGGTCATGCTGCTTTATGCTTTTGGTCTATGAATAAAACCCTTTCTTTCATCTTGCCGTGCTTGCTGTGTCTGAGCGCATGCACACCTGCCAACACGAGTATTGTTTCCAACACGGAGTCGTCCGTTGCTCTTCCTGACAATTTCGATCGTGAGGATTTTAAGAAAAGAGATTGCAGCAACCATCCAGCATTAGATGAGTACTGCGAAATATACCTCCGCATGTACATCGGTAGTCTAAACCGAGCGGCCATTCTTGAGCTTAACCCCGTGCAGAAATCAAACAACCAAGTGCTGGGCGATCCTTGGTCTGCTCAACTTATGATTCTAGAATATCCAACGCAGCAAGATGTGCAGAATTACTTGGATCCGACGTTCCCGAAAATGCAGCGAGCTCTTCCTGTGCGTAAGACGGAATCCGGAATGCTTGAATTTGCAAATGAAGACGATGTAAAAAGCTTCATCGCGCAATCATTTGAACCAACCTTCACAACGATCAGCATCAATGGATCCGATGTTCTCACGACTGCTACTCCAGAAGGCGTTCGCTACCTTGCGCAAAAAGGAAGATTCCTTCTGATGACCGGTACGGAATCTCCGGAATCCGAGCAGGTCGTTCGCGGAATGATCGCAGACTTCCTCTCGAACTAAGTCGACATTACGTTTTCTTCTTCGATTTCACATTCGTGACCTTGATTCTGTGTTTCACGATCTTCTTGATCAGCCCTAACGGTAGCGGTGCATCGAGAGGGAACTGAATCGTGCCCTTGGATGTTTTGTAGGGTTTGAGTTCTTTCGCAAATTCTTTGATGGCGACCGGACCAGGGAAGAAGCCGACATGGTTCTTGAATCCACCGAAGTGCACGACGTTTCCGAACCATTTGTACGTGGGGATGCCGTAACTGATTGCTTCTTCAGCCATGGGCGCCGTTTCACCGATCACTTTACGCATTTGCTTCAGCAGCTTCTGCGTTTCTTTGGGATAGTCCGCAATGTAATCGTCGATGGTTTTGAAGGTTTTCATGAACATCACTATACGCCACTTCTAAGATATCTGGCGAAGCAGATCGAACCTAGTTACCATACCTGTTATGCAACCACTTCGAATCTTCGGCCTCGTCTATTCGCTCATGTTCTTTTTTGTAGCAGTGATGGGCTACATTCCTCCTTTCGTCGATGCCGACGGATATCTCTTCGGACTCTTTGCGTTAGATCTGTACGACAATCTCCTGCACGGGTTTTCCGGTGCGTGGGCACTGATTGCGTCGATCATTTCCGTCAGGCAGATCACGTTGTATTTCAAGATCTTCGGAACGGTCTATTTCTTAGATGGCGTCGTCGGTCTCTTTGCAGGGAATGCTTTCCTTGATTTCAGTATCATCAAATACGGCATTGCGGATAATACGTTCATGGTGAATTTTCTGCTCAACATTCCGCATATCATCATCGGAGGGACTGCCATGTTTGCAGGGTATTACCTAAGCAAGAAAGCATTTTTCACGCGACCAATCGGTTCTCGCGCATAACGATGAAGCAGACAATATTTTTGGCAGCATGTGTTCTCGCAAGCGCGACCATGCCAGTTTTTGATGCGCATGCGCACAAGATCAATCCTGCAATTATCGAACGTCTGACTGGTGAGACGGTGGAAGTACATGGGCATCAAGAAGAAGGCGAACCTGCAGATCCGCGAGGAGAAGAGCGCACGTATGCCAGTTTCCCGGAATGGTACATCGTCTATAGCGCCCAGGAATATGCGACATTTGTCTCGAAAGATGGACGACCTAGTCAGTTTCCCTACTTCGCTTCTGCAGCGCAATATTGGGATGCAGTCGCAAAAACGAAATTAGCGCTTGGTGATACCGAGATCGATAGCACCACGCAAACGGTGCTGCGAGTAATCGGGATAAGCTTTTCCGTTGAGAATACGCTCATCGGTTTGTACGAAACGACCGTCGGACGATTCTTCGAGTTCACGCATGGCAGAAAAACACTGGAAGACAGATATACCGAACGTGTCGCCGAGGAATATGGTGCGTTTTTGTTGCACACGCCATGGTATGCATTTCCCTACGGACAAAAATTGATCGGATTATGGAGTACCTATGGGTGGAGCAGTCTGACACCACGTGGCATGGAACGTCGCATCGCGTTCACATTTGGGTATGGCATCAAAGGCATCTACGGCGGTGTACTTGGATACTTGTCACAAACATCGCTCGGTGTCGCAGAACTTCAAACAGTCTTCGAGACGGACGCTATCTCAGCGGCAAGTCTGGATTCGATCGAAGGTGTTGAAATAGAAGAGCAATGGCCGGATGGTCACGTGCGTGCTGTTGCTCCGCGTTATCGTGCTTTCACGCCGATCGTTGAAGCAATCGCGGCCAAAGGCGGAGGGTTTATCAGTATTCAGGACCATGACGAGATCATGGCGACGCTCATCATCGATGGTGATCTGCAATGTGATGCGCTGAAAACACGTGAGATCTTCTCTCAAGAGATTCTGACCGCACCACCCAGTCGTCGAGTTGCACTTCGTATCCCGGTTGCCGAACTTGCTGACACAGTTCGCGCAATTGAATCCTGCAAGCTCACATTGGAACATCTCTACGATTATTGAATCTCAGTGAGCGCTTTGCGCAGCACGTCATTGAACGCAGTGATATCTTCGATTTGCGGAATATGTCCGATGCCGGGCATCGTAAAGAGTTTCGATCCCGGAATGAATGTCTGAAGTTTTTGTCCCTGTTCAAGCGGAGTCGTCGTATCTTCCTCGCCCCAAATGAGTGCGACGGGAACACGGATTTTCGCATAGTTTGCGACATCACTGCTTAGACCCGTATCTTCATTGGCAACGAAGCCCTGCATCCAAAATCCAAGGTCGGATGTACTCTTTTTGATCCTTGCAGGCATCGTATAGATCGCGAGAATCTCATCAGTCGCATCTTGTTTGTCATACAGGAATAGTCCGAGGAGCGTACGTGTCAGAAGGGGGTTCGTCAGCGTAGCTGCTGTCAGTGAATATCTGAGCGGCGCAATTGAGAAGAGCCCTTGCATAAGCCCAGATGGGGCTGCTACCGGTCCGTAAATACCGCTTAATGCGGGGTCAACCAGCACGAGACCTCGGACCCGAGCTGGGAATTGCATTGCAAACTCCAGCACCGATCGGCTGCCATACGAATGTCCGACGATGTATGCCGAGGAAATATCCATGTTTGTGAGCAGTGCATCCAATCGATCGGCTTGAGCAGTGCGCCAGTAGTCGTGTGATGCAGGTCGATCGGAAAAGCCAAATGGTGGCATGTCGACTGCGATCACATACCAATTGTCCTGCACAAGCATATCCATGACCGGGCGCCATGTTTCACTCCATGAGGCCATGCCATGAATGAGGAGGATCGGCGTGTCGCTCTTGTCTCCCGCTGTCTGAACGAATAGTCGTATATCTCCAGCTTGGATGTATGTTCCTGTCTTCGGTGCGATTGCTTCATTGTCATGACGTTCTCGAATCAGCGCCACAACCGAGAAAGAGACACACACCAATGCCGCCGCCAAGAGCAGCCAGAGGAAGATCTTTATAAGTAGTTTTAGAATGCGTATTTTTTGTACCATGTATTTGTGAGTAATTCCTGAGGATCATATTTTTTCTTCAACGTGAAGAATGTATCGATGTTCGGATACGACGCACGTAGTTGCTCCGGTGTGTAGTAGAGCTGATAGGGGAGGAAGAAACGGCCTTCTTGTGCAATCGTCAGATCAATCAGTTCCTTGGTTACCTTTTCCATCTTCTTATTCCCCGCAGCATCGGTTTTCTGATTGATGTAGAGCACGATCGAAAATGCTTCTCGTGGCGCATACGTCAGCATGCCGCGCTCCGCATTGACCACACGAATGGATGCATTGAGCAGATTCACATCATTGTCCTGCATGATCACACGCATGCCATCGATGAATGCGACGATGTTTTCGCGTGGGACAAAGTACTCATGCAGAATATCTGTTTCTTTCTTCATGCTGTTTTTGAGATAGGGCACCGAGTCATGCATCGGTTCATTGCGTGCAACAAGACAGGCTTCGCCCGAGGACTGCGCCTGGTTGCGGCTGATGGAACAGGATTCCATCTTCGGTTCTAGATATTTTTCCGTCCACCAACGCATCGTATGGAAGATGCCTCCGTATTTCGAGAGGTTCATCACAAGCCGACGCAGCTTCACGCTCGAAATTTCTCCAAGCGGGGGTATCTCTTCGGTCGGCACCACTTCGGCACTCTTCGTATACACGTAGGCGATACCTTCTCTCAAAAATGTTTTATTCGGAGCAGTCGAAAGATGTGTGTACATGAGCCCCACATCGGCATTGTTGGCAATATCTTTCGCAAAGAAATCCGGGAAGTCTTTGTAGTCGATGATCTTGCGGCTGGATGCATATAGGTCGTTGTCCGCCAGTCTGAGTTCCGCATCCAGGATGATGCCGAAGAGCCCGTAGCCGCCCACGATCAGATCATAGAGTTCCGTATTCTCGGTGCGACTGAGCCGTCTGATCGATCCATCCGGAAGCATGACGCGCATAGAGACGATGGAATTTTCCACGGCACCTATCATGTGGTCCATACCGTGTGCATTGACCGAAATAGAGCCACCCACACTGAAAATATCCGTAGACTGCATCGCAGAGACGGCATACCGCGGATGCAGCTTCTTTTGGATCTCATGCCAGGTCGCACCACTTTGCACCGTCATGGTTTTACGGTCGTCATTGATCTGTACTGCACTGAAACCCGTCATGTCCAAGACCACGTTACCCTTGGCAAATGCTTGGCCACCCATACTGTGCTTGACGCCGGCAATCGAAACCTCGAGATCATTCTCACGCGCAAACTCCAGCGCATTCTTGATGTCTTCTTCCGATTTGATTGATACGACGCCGTAGACAGCCGTCTCATCAAGACAGCTCGCATCATTGATCGTGCCGCCTTTCTGCAACCATGACAGCATCGGTGCAAAGACCTGCGCGATCCGCTCTCCGAACGTGAGATTCTCCGGATAGAGCGCGCCGCATTCTTTATCTTTGCCGGGTTCAGCCGTCAGATAGAGGATTTTATTTGTGATGAATGTGAAGACGATGAAAACCCCCAGTACGAGTGCGACAATTTTTTTTGAAACGTGCTTGGAAGCGCTGCGTATGTGCTTGATCATACGAAAATAGTAGTGGCATATCTCGAGAGATGCAATTTAGCCGAGCGTGTGAAAAGACTGTGATTATTTCTTCCTGAACCACTCCGAGGTGTTTTTATTGCGCTACCTGCGTGAGATTTTGATACAATACGCACATGAGCCCGAAAGAAATTTCCGGCGGCACTGCGCACACATTACCTGCAGATTTAAAGAAAGCTTTGACCGCTGATAAGACAGCATTGGAGCTCTGGGAAGACATTACGCCCCTCGCTCGCAACGAGTGGATATGTTGGGTTGAGCATCCTAAAACGGAAGAGACGCGCAAAGAACATGTGAGCCGGGTCGTATCCGAGTTAAAAGAAGGCATGCGCCGCCCATGTTGTTGGATGGGTTGCACGCATCGCAAAGACAAACCACTCAGCTCAACGCAAAAATGGATACTGAGTAAGAAGGCGAAGAAATAATTTCTGATTTAGACCTTATTTGGATTCATCTTTCAATCGAAACAGAAGCTCTCGCATGTTCGGATCATCACTAGGGAGCAGCTCGATCATGATTTCGTCGGTACCACACAGCAAATCTAATTCACGTTGGATGAATTGCCGGAGAACCAAAAATTTATTTGGATTCTCCTTAGGAATGATGCAAATGTACTGACCGCGCAAGAAATACACTTCTCCGATCACGTTATCAATCAAAGATTGAAATTCGCCTGGTAAGATCTGGTCAATGCATGCCTCTGGATTGAGGAGATATTTCTTTTCTCTTTTCCCCTCGACCGCTCTGTTTTCAATGTTTAGAGTTTTCTCGTCCCTCAGATGCGTAAGGCCACTTCGCAGTTGATTTGGCTGCACCTTCAAGAGACACCACAGAACGTCCGCCAGTCTCCCTTTGTGATCACGTTCTATTTTGTAAATGCGTGCATCGATGGCATCACGCAGTTCATGCACGGTTTTCTCGCCTTCTTCGAGCAAGATGTCGTAGATCAAATGTGAATACTTGGATTCCATAATTATTTGATGTCATCAAGGATCGTTCCCGGTCCGAACGCCGCTTTTCCGATCGTAATATGTACATAATGATGACACGTCGGATCTGCATCTGCCTTCGGTCCAAATAATGTTCGGAGCGCTTTTCTATTGTAATTGATGCCTCCAAAGACAAGCTTCTGCTTATCTACTACTTTCATAGCTGCCCATATTTCTGGTGTGAACTGTGTGCGAATTTCTTGTTTTATCAGCTCACGTGTTTCTTCATCAGTGTTTACCTCGAATTTCTTAAAATCCCCCCAGAGCGCAACCCCTATTGCTTGGTGACTAGCGGTAGCTCCACTCGGATTTCCTTCCACTCCGAAGAGTTTGGCTATCTTTATTCCGTATATGTGACCTGCAATCCGGAGCCCCTTTCTCTCGTAGCCTGACAACTCTAACCAGCTCTTTGCCGTGAAATGTGTCAGGATGTATTGCTTCACGTCTGCAAACAAAAGTTCATTATCTATTTCCAGAACTTCTGCTTTTTCTTTGCGTTGCCATCGCCATACCTTTTTGCCCAATGCAAGATGCTGCGAATGATAGGTGATGGGGTCACCATATATCTCGAAAAGCTCGGCCAATGCCTCATTGTACGGTCGTTTTGCCAAGACCAACGATTGTTTTTCTTCCGATGTCATAGCTGCCCACGTTTCAGGTGTAAAACGAGTGAGGATTTCTTCCTTCGCATCCTCGCGCAATTCATCCTTGTCTCGCAGAATATCCACATCTCCCCAGATGTTTCGGCCCACGGCGAAATGTTGTTTTTCGTCTCCTACACCCCATCGCTGAAGATGAACATTTGCACCAAACAATCGTCTGACTGCACTATTGTATTGGAGGCCAGCCACTTTCAAATTTTCCTTATCTTCACTTTCCATTGCCACCCATGTTTCCGGCGTGAACTGCTGCAGGATTTCTTGTTGTATCTTTTCTTTTACTTCTTCTTTGTTTTTTAAAATATCAGCATGACCAAATGTGGCTGTGCCAATGGCAAGATGACATACATCATTTTCCGCGGCATTCTCCATCATATTAAAGAGTGGAGGGACCTCCGTTGCGTATTGTCTGCGCCAGATTCTGAGCTCCTCTCTTTCTTTAGGAGTCATAACGGCCCACATCTCCGGTGTGAAGCTTCTGCGTATTTCCTCTTCTGCCCGTTCTCGCGCTACTTCCGTCGGCCATATTTCTACCCTGACTTTTTCGTGAGTTTCATTATAGGATACCGGATTTTCATACCGTATATCAAATAACGACGCGATACCTTCTCCGTATTTCATATCTGCAACGACCAATGTCTGCCGTTCTTCTTTGCTCATGTTTTTCCATGTTTCCGGCGTGAATCGCGCACGGGCATCATCGGTCACTTCTTGTCGCAGCATGGCCTTATCTTTTAACACGTGAACTGCTCCCCAGACTGCTCTGCCAATCGCAAGGTGTGTACTTCGATCCTCTTTGGGATTGTCTTGCAGTCCAAACAACTTAGCGATGCCAATGCCATACTTTCTTCCAGCAAATACTAACTTTTTCATATGCCAGTACTCCATATTTGACCAGGTGTCGGGTGTGTAGCTTGCACGCATCTCTTGTTCCACGACATCACGCGAGAAAGGTATTTCGTGTTCCAGCGGCGTCTGATCTACGTTCGTACAAATTAGCGACGGATCTTCTCCGCTGCGTGCCAGTGCATCCGCAATACCGAGCGGTCGCATATTCTTTTTCTTTCCATTTTTCACATCCCAGCGAGTTTCAAAGACGAAGGATTCGTTTTTCTTTCCATACACCGGATCTAGATACGCTCTTCCGGTGCGTCCGATTCCTTGGATCACATCTGCCGGACTGGTACACGCGCGTGCCCAAATGGCCGCATTGGCCGGCTTATAGTTCCAACCCTCCGCAAGCTTCTTTACAGTGATGATGAGATCGATCTCTCCGTTCGTCAGCTTCTCTTCTGCTTCTTGGATGACCGCTTCACTATTTTTTCCTTTAGCCTCTCTTCCCGTGACGATCATACTCCGCATGCCCATTGCTTTCGCTTCTTCCGCAAAGCGATCGCATTCCGCGATATTGACGCAGAAGGCGACGGCGCGCATTGGATACTCAGATTCATGTTTTTTGTCGCGAAACAACTGCAATGTCTCCGCATACGCTCCCAGAAGTTTCCGGTATGTGCCTTCGCGCTGAAGAATCTCTGCTTCACGCTCTTCGGTCATTGCCTTGTCCAAATCCAGTTCCGTAACTGTGCCATCTACTCGGATCAGTTTGTATGGGACGCAGATTCCTGCAGCGATCATGTCGCTGTACTTTTCTTCACTGATACAGGGGCCGAAGTAATCGGCAACGTTTTTATTGGCCAAAATAGGCGTTGCCGTGAAGCCCAGGCGGAGGGCCTTGCCTGGCATCTTCGCGAGTTGCTCAAGTGCTTCTTGCTCAGCTTGTTCCTCCTCTTCTGATATTTCATTGTCATAGACTCCAATCAGTTCCGATTCAGCCTTCACGATGCTTTGATGCGTTTGATCTCCCATCGAGCGGTGCGCTTCATCACAAATGATGAGTTCCAGATTCGCCATTGCCTTTTGATACTCAACATCAGATTTCATCCTCGAAAGATGGCTCTGATACGTTGAGATGGTGATGGGTGTGTCCATCTCTTGTTCGGTCGCCATCACAATTCCTATGTGTTCCTCCGGAATTTCTACCACGTCTTTGAGCTCATCTTTCGCTTGCGTCAAGAGATTGGTTCGTGGCGCCAGAATAAGCGTACGAACATCAAAAAGTCTTGTGATGATGCCAAAAAGGACAGTCTTGCCGGATCCGGTGGGTTGTCTGAAATACCCGGAAAGTTTTTGCAAATCTGACTCGGCGAGAAATTCCGCCAGTTTATTCAGGCCTCGCAATTGATTGATCCGAAGTTCTAATGCGCTGTCGTCAAAGATGTGCAAATTTTCTCGCAATCGCACCAGCAGCTTGATGCGCAATTGCAGGGACGCAATCCGATTCGTCACCTCTTTGCTTTGTTCATGTTCCAATAAATTTTTAATACCTTCTCGCGTCTTTGTGCGAGTCTTTTTGAGTGTTGCCTGCAAAGAGTACACTTCTTTTCGTAAAGTAGTTTCGAATTCAGAAAGTCTCTCCGGGCTAAGGACAGAATTCATAGAATAGACAATATACCATTATTTGTTATTTCTGCAAATGCCCTTATAAGGCGTATGAAAGCGGTTTTCGTGTTCTTGGATTAAGAGAGAGTGACTTTAGGATCAAACTCGACAGTCCATTCAATACCGTATTTGTCTCGAAGTATTGCGAAGGAGGAGCCCCAAGGACTCTGATCCATCGGCATTTCGACCGTCCCGCCAGCCGAGAGACCCTTGAAGATCTTTTCAGCTTCTTCTTGGCTCTCTGCACGCACGGCAATTTTGGATCGATTTTCATTCTCACTGACCGGCCCCATCATTTCTGGGACATCATTGGCCATCAAAAGAGTTGGACCAATCGGAAGTGTGATCTGCATGATTTTATTTGCCTCTTTCTCTGGTACGGGGAATTCTGCGCTTGCGATGTCTTTGAAACGAACGATCTTCCCAAACTCTCCGCCAAAAACGGATTTATAAAAGTTAAATGCCTCTTCGGCATTTCCATTGAAGTTAATGTAGGGATTGATCGTAGGCATGATTTTATTGTATCTATTACTTCTTGAAGAAACTATAAAAAAACGTGGTCGTACCACGCGAAGCTCGCGCAGCGAGCGAAGTGTGGTGGAAAGGGTTCGATTTGAGTAGAACCGTTTGCTTGAACTCTTTATTCAGTGGGACTCTTTTCTATTTCTTCCCAAAGACCATTGAGGAATGCAGTTTTTGACCCTGCTGCCGCTCTCAGGCCGGACAGGACTCTTTGCATTTTTTCTCTTGTATCACAGGCGCGCTGAAGAGGTTTAAAAATTTCATCAAAATGTCGCAAATCATGAAAAGCGTGGCTACGAATGTAGGTGAGCTCCTGACCATTCAGATCACCACCAAATTGTGATTCCAAGCCCGTCTTTATCTTTTCATATTCTTTCGCAATAAGGATTTCCAACCCTGCGAAGGCACCTGTCATTTCGAATGCGTCTCCTCTTTCCTTTAGTTGATTGAGGTTTTTTTCATACGCATCCGATCCTGCGATATTCTTGGGCTGTAGATGGATCGGGTCTATTCCTCTTTCTGATAGGACCCTTTCCATCCCTTCGCGAAACCATGTACGCCAAACGATGTGCTCGCTTTCCTGTCTGTGAATTCCTTTCCAGATACCTACTTCTTCTCCCAGGTTTTCTTCAACCGCATGTTGAATTTCTGAAAGACCATCTTGTTTTGCTGCCTCTGCAAGTGATTCTAGATATGCAACAAAATGTGTTCCTGCTCCGAGTCGTTGAGCAACGTACATAGCCCACTCTCGGGGTTGGAGTGAACCTGATTCTGCTTTCGCTAAAAACGGATGTGCAGCCAAGATATCGCCTTCTTTGAGAAACGGATCCGGCTGAAGAATATCCATGTGCATATAATATAATTTTTATTTAATTTGTCAAATATTGGTGGAGATGCCGGGAATTGAACCCGGGTCCAACGTGTAGCTACCGTGCCCGTGCCACCATGCCCATCTTCGTTATTCACGTTTATAAGAAGTGGGCGAAGAACAAACGTGAAGTTTGATATCTAATTGCGTATCGGAAAGCGACATCAGATTTTCCGAAGTCCTCGCTAGTGACGCCTGACCTCGCGTAGCGAGTATCAGCGAGCAGACGTGCCTCAATGAATGAGACTAAGCATATGCCGGCTGAAGCTGGAGGCGGGCGAACCCGTTCGCAGCTGCTGCGCGGAATGCATTAAGAGCTTTGCCAGCTATAAGGCGTACATGTGGGTAACGGAAACACATACAATCCCGGGTGGAAGCGACGCGTAACCAGATTCACGCTGTCGAAGCCTGTCATCCCCATGCTTTTAATGATCGTCCCTCCTGAGAGAGCACTTCATTATACATCGTCTTCGTCATCCCAGAAATCATTTGCATCACTTTGTACCGGTGGCTGAGGAACCAAATAGACGAAGAGTGTGATGGATTGTGAGCCTGGAATCTCCTGAAGATATACCCGATTATCCGAATGCCATGACTCTCGGAGCGCAACTCGAACTGCTTCTTTTGCATCTTCCATATCGTTTTCGTCGAGTCCGAAGCGGATTCTTTTCACCGTAATCGTGTCTTTCGGTGTAACGAGATGTTCCATATTCGAAATAGTCATCTCACCGCATTCATATGAATGTTCGATAATCGGATCAGTGACAAGTTCATCAAACACTTTGATTCTTTTGGCGAAAGGAGTTTGCTCCACGTTTGCTGAGAACCAGTGCTTCACACGTGAGCTGATCGACTTTTTCGTGCGTTCTCGAGAGAGATTACGGCGGATCAACGTTGCCAGTACGCCTGATAGAATGTTCGATTTTCGTATAGCTGCTTCTTCCCCTGTCAGGTCCTTCAAATCCATTTCACTCTCGGAAGAGGGAAGTGTTGCGAGCGTCTGTAGAGTCCCATTTCCATCTCTACAGCATACGAAGAGAAATGCCCCGGATTCCTGCACGTGCAGTGTTTTCGGATCATAGCCGGCATCTTCGAGTGTCGGAGAGAGTTTTTGCCTTAGAAACGATTCCTGATCGTACACATCATAGAACGGAAGCCGATCTTCATTCATACGAGGACGGTTGTGGTCGTTGATCGACATAGTGAGCGAGTATACCTATTTTCTACTGGAATCTCCTGGATTCCAAGTCCTTGTATATGCCACACTGAGGGCACCTCCTCCACTTTTTTATGGACCACATGGATCACAAAGAAATCGAAGCAAAATGTCAGGAATTCCTCAACAGTCTCGGCGTTCCGGGATTCATCGTCTTCGGTTGGCAAAAAGACAACCAAGAATTCGGTGTTGTCTCCAGTTACCATCAGATCCCTTCAAACGTCGCAGTGAAAGCGATGAGTTGGGCGCTGCATGACTTTGCAAACCGCGCGCTTTAAGCGAGTATTCGACGCAAACGCGCGCTGAATCCTTGGCCGTAGCGTTCTCGCTCCTGTGCCAGCTCATCCTCATTGCGCTGCACTTCCTCACTACGTACTTTTGCCATAACACGTTCTCCGGCTTTGAGGAGTTCTTCTACATTAGGCAAAGGCTCAATCGTGATTTTTGGATTGTCGACCGTTGGTTCATCATCTTTGAGATTTTCGTTCATCAGAAATGTGGAAAGAGGGCACATTATATGATCTGCGTTTTATTCTTTCAACTAAGTCGATGACTTTAAGATCACTCGCTCCAACCAGTTCGCAAATCCAAAGATCAACGTGAGGAAGATGTAGCCTCCGACACCACCGCCGTAGGTCAATGTGACGTATTCCGTGCTCATCAGCAGTGTGACTTGATACGTAATCCACAAGAAAACACCGTTTACGAGGATGATGGCAAGAATCGTTGCGAAGAGTTTCAGCGGGAAGGTAAGCAGGCTCAATACAGGACGCACCAGCAAGTTCATCAGTGTAATCAATGCACCGATGATGACATACGCTTGGATTCCGCCTGTCACGATGAAGTACTCAGGGAAGTAATGATCGAAGCCCCACACCAACGCAATGTTGAGCAAGAAGTGCAGGATCAGCCGGACGGCGTGGTTGGTTCTCATAGTTTCTTGAACGTTAGTGTAACCTGCTTATCATCAATCTCAACTGTTTGCGTTGTTCCACCGGTTTTGCCGAGCGTGCTGCGCGTCTCACGTTCAATCATCTCTTTCTGTGACGCGACAATGTCATCGAGTCCATCGATCTGGAGGATGATCTGATCCGTAAACGCGAGGCCGCTCTCTTTTCTCGCAGATTGCACCGCGCGGATCACATCACGCGCGAGCCCTTCCTGCTGCAGTGCATCGCTTACTTCGGTATCGATCGTCACGACGATGCCGCGTTCACAGCCGACGAGCTTTCCTTCATGGCCTTGATAGATGATCTGCGCTTCTTCCGGTGTGAATGTTTCACCCAGGATGATCAGGTTGCCGTTCTTCTCCTCAAATTTTCCTTCTTTCGCAGCGCGGATGATCTCCTGCACTTTGCCACCAAGGCGCGGCCCGACTTTGCGCGCATCAATCTTCACAACACGATCCGCAATGTGCGTGACATCTGTTTCCTGTTTAACTTCTTTCACGTTGAGTTCATCTTTGATGATGTCGCTCAAGACCGTCGTCTTGTCATTCGGTGGCAGCGCGAACGTCACGGACGCGAGTGGCTGGCGTACTTTGATCTTTGCTTCACTGCGCAGTGCCAGGCCTGATCCTACGATCGTGCGAGTTGCTTCCATTTCATGCAGCGTCTTCTGCTCTTTGTCGCTGATTTTGCGGCTCTTTGGCCAGTCGGTCATGTGGATACTGCCGTGTGCCGTGCCAACGAGGTTCAGATAGATCGCATCCGTCACGAACGGACAGAACGGTGCGAGCAATTGTGAGATCGTGAGCAGGACGCGGTACAACGTGTCGAATGCATTGGTCTGCTCGGCACCTTTTCCCGCGAAACGACGACGGCTCAAACGGATGTACCAGTTTGTAAGACTATCGATGGCATCCATCAGCTCGTCGCATGTCGATGAGAGTTGATAGGTATCGAGTTCTTTCGTCATGACATTGATCAACTCCTGCGTTTTGCTGACCATCCATTCATCGAGAAGATCACCGGTTGGTTTCCAATCTTCCAGGGAGAATGTTTTCGGTGGGACAAATCCTGCCGCATTCGCGTACGTCACGAAGAAGTTGTAGGAGTTCCAGAGTGGTAAGAGCACGGAACGAACCGTTTCTTCTACATACTTTTCGGAGAAACGAAGATCCTCACCGCGGACGGCGGGGGAGCGCATCAACGCAAAGCGCACGGCATCCGCACCGTATTTTTCGGCTATACCAAGCGGTTCCGGGTAGTTCTTCAAGCGCTTGCTCATCTTCTTTCCATCTTCCG
>JALHMU010000015.1 GCA_022843885.1 Candidatus Peribacteraceae bacterium
CTGTGGACGTTACGTTGTCCTTGTCTGTCCACATGATGTGGCTGTCCGTCGGTGAGAACGCAGTCTCGGCGACGTCAGTGAAGCTGGAGAGAGATACCTGGAGGGTCGAGTTCTGGCTGCCGCTGATCTTCGAGTTCGTGATGTCAGCTTCAAGAACGAACGTTACGTCCGAACCTGGAGTGATTTCAGAACTGATCTGGCTTCCAGCTGCATCGAGACCGTTACACGTGACCGTGAACGAACCGGAAGCGCCGAGTGGGCCAGCGTGGCTGCCGTAACACTGTGACTTCACCGTCTGGTTTGCCTTGTTGTAGATGTAGAAGTCAGAAGTGGCGAGCGATGCCTGGTTGTCGTTACCAAGAAGAACGTTCGTGGCATTGACGTTGAAGATCACACCGGAAAGCGTCCAGTCGTTGACACCGTTCTTCGAGTTGTTGTTCGAAGCTGCAGTGAAGCGGAACTGACCGATTGCGCGGTCGCTGCCCGTCGGAATAGCTGTGCCGTTTGCATCTGGGTTAGCGTTTGCAATCGTAACAACCTTCGAGAGGACAACTTGGCTTTCACCACCGCGGATACGGTTGCTGTTTGCAGCAGACGTCGTACCAACGAAGACTTCACCTTCAGCGGTGGAGTCACGGTCGTTTGCGGAGAGTGGGTTCGAAGACAAGAGACCGACGGCACGGATAGAACCTGTACCGGACGAGGTTGAGCTCGTTGGAGTCGGATCGATGTCTACGAAGATCTTGTGGCCGGACGTGGCACCTTCAGTGTCCGTGTTCATGCGTGGGCGGACGAGAATGTCGATGTCCGATCCTTTCTGAACGACGAATTGCTGGTTGGCCATGTTGGCACACATTGAGTTGGAAGCGACACCGATCGAGCCACAGGCTGCTGGTGTTGCGTTGGCGAATGGCGTTGTAGCGCCTGCCTTGTACAACTCAAGTTGCTGAACGTTGCTAGCGAAGGAAGCTGCGTTTGCACCGGAAGCGGTGAGAACGATGTTCTTCACATCGATATCTTCGTATTCAGCGTGGAAGCGGAGACGCAAGACTTCGTCTTCCAGACGGCCACCAAGGAGTTGGCGGTTACGAACTGGAGTTGAAGACTTGGTGACGAAGAGGTCACCCTGGTTGCGGATCGTGAAGCGCGTAGCCTTCGCCGTTGTGACGACGATGTTACACGTTGCATTTGCCGTACAGCCAGACTGAGCTGTTCCGTTCGTCTGGATTCCAGAGATGGAACTTCCGTTGTCGACCTCTTCAGCCTGAACGTATGACGTCGTAGAACCAGTCGAGAACTGGAGTTCAAGAACTGGGTTCGAGCTGCTGAGTGAAGACTGGATGTCAGCGTGAACTTCGAAGACGACAGTCGTCTCTTTCGGAATGATGTAACCACCATTTTCGATTGAGTCGAAGGTCACCTGGTTGCTCTGTGGGCTCTCTCCGGAAGCAACGACCGTGTCGACGTTTCCGTCGCCGTTCGAGTCTACCCAGAGTGAGTAGTTTTGAGCGTTGTTCAAGGTATCAGCCTGAGCACCGAAGATAAGAGTCGTGATCAAGATGTCCTTAGCTTCAGAAGCGCGAGCTTCGAAGCGCATCAAGTTTACGTTCTTAGCATTCTTTACCGTCGTGTCAGTGGTTGCGCTTGAGCGGCCGCTGATCGTGAGGGCTGATGTCTTGATTTCCTGGAAGTTACCAGAAACGGTTCCGCCTGGGCGGACATCACCGACTTCATCACCGGTCGTGGAACCTGTGACTTTCATCTGGTATGCAGTCGAGGTAGAGATCAAACCACCGAAGCTACAACCCGTCGTGTTAGCAACGAGAGAGTTCGATGAATCGAGCTCGTGCGTAGCTTCACCACAAACGTGTACACGGAAGCGATCGCCGCTCTTCGGAGCTGCGTTCGTCGTGGAACTGTTGTCGATGAAGTCGACGCGGATTTCGAATTCTTCAGTGTTGTGCACTGTGAAGTCGTCAATGCGGTAGATCTGGAATGCACCCGAAGCGTTACCCGTGGTAGCAGCAGCGGAGTTCGTTCCGGACGTCGTCAAGCGAACGGCAGAGATTGTCTGGCCGGTCGTCTTGTTGCGAAGTTCAACACCTTCGAGGGCTTCGGAGATTTCGTCAGCCGTAGAAGGAGCACCGCGGTATGCAAGGCTGAGGCCCGATGAGCTTGTACCCTGGATAGCGATGTAGAGTTCTTCAACGTCGATATCTTCACCACCAGTCGACATCGTGAGGTTCGCGAGAACAGCATCTTTGTCATCTGGAGTGTAGTTCTGAGTTGAAGGACCGTTGAGGTTGATCGTGAACTGACCAGCATCGATGGCGACTTGCGTCGGCAACGTTGCAGTTTCAGTTGGGAGTTCTACAGCAGAACCGTAGAGCTGACCGTTCACACCGTAGCCGAAGAGTGATCCAACGGCGAAGATGTCAGACGATTCATCAAAGTGCATTTTGACGTTCTTAGCTGCACCACCTTCGATGTCACCAACGACATCCAACGTGATCGTGTCACCCTGGAGAATCGTGAATGGAGGATCGAAAATGAATGTAGCGAAGTCACCAACCGTCGAAGCAACAGTGTTCGTGAGAACAGTGCCGTCCGTGCGGCGGATCTGGAGGTTCGTGATGTCGCCATCAGAAACCGTACCGTCGTTTTCCAAAGTCATCGAGTAGATGGTCTGGTCTTCAACGGAGTCGAGGCCGAGTTCGAAACGACCGAGTTTAGCCTTCGTGTCACCAACCTGAATCTTGGATGGAGTGACAGAGCGGTACGTAATTTCGAGTGAGCCTGCAGTAACAGCAGCAACGCGGAACTGAGCACCGCGGAGTGGGAAGTTACCAGAGACATCCTTCGCGTTCGACTGAACATCGCTTGGGAGTTCGACCGTAAGGCCGTGCTCACCAGACGTGTCTGCAGTAGACGCGATGTCTGCTGCGATGTCGAGGGTGACAGTGTCACCAGCTGGGATTACAAGTGGCGTAGAGAAGCGGAGCGTAGCCGTCGTGGTCTGTGTGTCGAATGTGCGCTTGCGCGTAACACGTTCGCCATTGATCAAGGCGTATACACCACCGATGTCTTCCGTGTCACCGAAACCTTCGTGAAGAACCGTGAGGTTCTGAAGGATAACGTCGTCATCGGAAGCGCTGAGGTCGATGCTCGTCATAACAACACCAACAGCTCCCTTAGGCACAGTGTCGCCTGTTGGGTTCTTTGATGCTGGAGAAACTTCGAGCGTACCGTCACCTTGTGGTACGGACGAGAAGCCCGTGAAGGTTGCGGAATCGGAGAACTCATCACCGTCAGCAGTCATCATATCTGTAACTGTGAGGGTGTACTCCTTGTCAGCTTCGAGTGAAGAGCTGAGAGTGATCTCAACTTTGTCATCGGAAGTGACAGTGATGGAGCTGATCGTCTGGGCAGGAGAAGTAATAGAATACTTGCTCTTGTCCTTTGCAGCTGTAGCGTCAACGGAAACGTTGAAGTCGACTTCGACGACGTTGTTGTCCGTAGCCATTACGTCAGAGATCATCGGTTCACCGGCGACCTCGCCACAATCGTCACCGTACATGAGGTTCTGATCAACGCGGTTGAGCATAACCACCATTTCGGCGCGGTTCATGTTGTCAGCAGGGCGGACGCGGCTTGAGCCGGAGTCACCTTGCAAGACACAGTGGTCAGCAGCCGTCTGAATGACGGATGAGTACCACTGACCTGATGGTACGTCTACGAACGTCGGAGCGTCACCAGTCTCATCGAGACCGAAAGCGCGAACGATGATCGCAGCAGCTTCAGCGCGGTTAATGTTTGCGCCTGGGCGTGCGTAACATGGGTGTGTGCCGGCGCAGTCGCCGTCACCGTTAACCCACTGTTCCTTCGCTGCTTCCTCGAAGTAGCCGAAGTACCAAGCGTTCTTCGCAACGTCGTCAAACGTTGGAGTAGCTGGGGCAGTGGATAGAATGCCGCCGTTGAGTTCAACGACGAGCTTCACGAATTCAGCACGGTTAGCGAGATCGCCACCGCGGAAACGTGACTGGCTGGCGTCCAAGTAGCCGGCGTCCGAGAAGGACTCAACAGCGTCTTGGTACCAGATGCCCGCAGGGACATCAGAGTAAGCAGCGATTGCCGTTCCCACTTGGGAAAGGAGAATTGCCGTTGCAGAGATGCCTGCGAACACTTTCTTCATACGAGAAAGGTCCATAGGGGTTGGGAATAAGAAAATAAATAAAGGTGATGAGGTCTATGAGTGTGTTGGTATACGTGATTGTAAAGATAGGGAAGTTGTCGTCGTGTGAAGCTTTGCCCTCATGCGTATAAGAAACGAGATACACGAGAGGAAGAGCTCTTTACAATTAAAGAGTGAACACGAGCATGACAACGAAAACATACTGAAAGCACGACTCTTCAAACCCCTGCATATATAAATATATATAAAGGTATCGGTGTTACCCGGGAAGAATGTGAAACTTGTCTTCATGTGGAAGGCAAGGTGCCGATATGTCAAGGAGCGTGTACACGGATCCAACTACCCTTTACAGGGGGATCAGAGGAATCCTAGCGATGGAGGCTCACCAGACGCAAGATCTGATGCTCTTCCGTACGCAATGAGAGAAACGCTTTCTTTGAGCATTTGTTACAGCACGGGGACTGCTTCGAACGCTCTCCAGCCCATCTGGAAGCAGCCGGAATGCATCTTCATGTCTATTTGAAGCGGTTTTAGAACGAAAAAAAGCAGATTGCGTGAGAGGTGAATTGTGTTGATCAATTTTTTGATTCATTGTGTATTCACACTTACCGACGAGGGCCAATGTGGCAAAGACGTGAAGTAGAAGCGACGAAATGTCATTTCAACTTTACATCTCGTGGGTGGAAAAGGACTTTTCGGTCAAAATCATCAAATATACATATCATTTTTTTCGCAGAAAGAAGACAAAAAGTCATGATTTGGACTGTTTCTTTAGATTTTCTTCACCGCTTGATCCGTTCCGTTGTCTCGCACTTCAAAGCCCAAGGCTGCGATTTCATCTCTCAGACGATCCGATGTACCAAAATCTTTTTTTCGACGCGCATCGGCCCGTTCTAGAAGAAGTTTTTGGACTGCATCTGGAATATTTTTCTGCGTTTCTGATTCGAAACAGCCGAAGGTTTCTTTGATGTGTGCAATCAACGTTTGCAAATTCTCTGCCGCAACGCCGGACAATGCGCCGACATTTCTCTGCCAGCTCATGAGTTCAAACACCACTGCAAGGGCCTCAGAAACGTTCAAATCGCGATCCATTGCGGAGAGGAATTTTTGCGCAAAATCATCGATCATTTTTTCTGCATTTTTTGCATCAGATTTTTTTTCAGATTGCTGCACAGTTTCATCGATCCATTCAAGAATTTTTCGTCGAGATTTTTTTGCTTCATCAAGTGCGTGCCAACTAAATTTCAAACGCGTTCGATAGTGCACGGAGAGGAGTAAAAATCGGAGATCTAACGCGTCATATCCTCTGTTTTTGATGTCAACTAATGTATACACGTTGCCAAGACTCTTTGACATTTTCTCGCCGTCTCCACCCGCTTCGGGAAGGATTTCTATGAAGCGACGATGAAGCCAAAAACGGCTGAATGGAGCGCCAAACACTGCTTCGCTTTGTGCCACTTCACACTCATGATGTGGGAAAATGTTGTCTTCGCCACCGGTGTGAATGTCCAAATGCTGCCCCAAGAACTTCGTACTCATCGCACTACACTCGATATGCCACCCAGGAAAACCTGCAGATGCGTCATCGCCGATTGAATCAATTCGCTTCCCTGATTCAAAATTCCAGCGCAGCAAATGTGCCGCATTTTCCCCCACGCATTTCTTCCACAATGCGAAGTCTGCGGGATGCTTTTTTTCTTCATTAATTTCGATGCGCGAACCGGCGTGTAAATGTTCCAACGTGTTGCCTGAAAGTTTTCCGTATGCAGGAAATGTTTCGACGGAAAAATAGATGCCATCTTTTGTCTCGTACGCATTCCCCTTCTTGATCAACTCTTTGATAATCGCGATCATTTCCGGAATGGTGTCCGTCGCCTTCGGTCGTGCGAACGGCTCTTTCATATTCAAGGCTTTCTCATCTTCCAGATACTGCGTGGTGTACTTCTCTGCGATGGTGAGTGGATCCACTTTTTCTTTCTTCGCTTCCTGCTCCACCTTATCCGCACCGTGATCGGCATCAGCGACAAGATGGCCGACGTCTGTAATGTTCTTTACGTGCTTCACAGTGTATCCATGGCCTGTTTCAAGCCATCTGCGCAGTAAATCGGCCATCAGGAACGAGGAATAGTTCCCGATGTGCGGACGACCATAGACCGTCGGGCCACAGGTATACATCAGAACATTCTTCGGATCGCTCGGAGAAAACTCTTCTTCTTTCTTCGTCAGTGAATTGTAAAGACGGAGGGGCATGAGGTGATCATATCTGATCATCTAAAAAAAATCCCCGCTCGAAACTGTATCGAGCGAGGGTAGAGATAGAAAGTCTATCTCTGAAACTTTTACTGCGGGGGATCATGAGACGGGTCTGTCGACCCGCGAGATCCAAAGGTTCCTTCAGCGCGTTTGATCGCATCGTAGACCTCTTGCCGGTGAACGGGGACATCTTTCGGCGCCTCGACTCCAAGGCGAACTTTGTCGCCGCGTATGTCGACAACCGTTATCACGATGTTATCATTGATAATGATCGTCTCGTTCACCTTCCGTGATAGCACTAGCATGGCTAGTTCCTCCTTTCGTGGAGTAAAAAAGAAAACGCAAAGTACAATTGCGAGCTTCCTTCTACGATCAGCGATCGTACAAAGAAGCCCACAGACACGGGTATCCACAGTAAAAGAACAATGCTCAGATGAGCCACGTATTTTTACGTGGAAATGGCTATTTAGTCAATAAAAATCCCGCTCGCCAAGGCGTAGGCGAGCGGGGGTTCTTGCATCACCGAGATGCAAGGGATCTACCAGCACATCCAATGTGGGTAGTGATGTGAGCGTATCAAAAAATCCCCCGCTCACAACAGTGTGTGAACGGGGGTGCCTGCGGAATGCAGGCGGATCCCTCTACGCGGGAATTCGCTGGGGTTGTGCCGCAAGGGCCGTCTGATCGAAACGAGGTAATTCGTCTCGAAGGATCGGCACATCTTTCGGCGCTTCGATGCCAAAGGTGACGCGATTACCGCGAATCTCCTTCACAACCAGCACGATGCTGTCGCCAATCACAATTTTTTCATTCTTCTTGCGACTGAGTACGAGCATAGGAAACCTCCTTATCTACTGCGAGCATCCCTGCGAGAGGGCGAGGACTGAAACATTCAATCCCCGTCTCGGATGAGAATGTCTCATGCGAAATGGAGATTGGAGCGATAGGGAAATGAACACGTGAAGAGTATAATACTAACATTAGCATTATTTGTCAAGTGTAGGCTCTGCTATGCCACAGAAACCTCCTTAGCGAGGTACACCGACTGAATGGCGTTCAGGATCTCAATGCCATCCTTGCGGCTCTTCTGGAAGGCTTTGCGGCCCGAAATGAGGCCCATGCCACCTGCGCGCTTATTGATGACCGCTGTGGCCACTGCAGCCTGCAAATCGTTGTCTCCTGACTCACCGCCTGAGTTGATGAGGCCGATGCGTCCGCAGTACCCGTTCAAGACTTGATAGCGTGTGAGATCGATCGGGTGATCGGAGTTGAGCTCGGTGTACATGCGCTCATCGATCTTGCCGTAGGAACTTTCCTGTCCGAGTAGTTTCATACCGCCATTATTGGTCGGCAATTTCTGCTTCACGATATCTGCTTCGATCGTGACACCGAGATGGTTGGCCTGCGCGGTGAGATCGGATGAATTGTGATAGTCCTTATCTTTTTTGAAGGCGGAGTTGCGGAGGTAACACCACAAGACAGTGAACATGCCGAGCTCATGTGCCTCGGCAAACATCTTGCTCACTTCGACGATCTGACGACCGGACTGATCGGAGCCGAAATAAATTGTGGCACCGACGCCCATCGCTCCCATCGCCTTTGCCTGCTTCGCGGTTCCGAACAAAATTTGATCGTGCTTATTTGGATACGTGACGAGTTCGTTATGATTCAATTTTACAATGAATGGAATCTTGTCAGCGTATTTCTTGCTGACCATGCCAAGCACGCCAAGCGTGGATGCAACAGCATTGCAGCCACCTTCCATGGCAAGCTGCACGATGTTCTCTGGATCGAAGTAATCAGGATTCTTTGCGAACGATGCACCAGCAGAATGCTCGATGCCTTGATCGACTGGAAGAATGGAAACGTATCCCGTACCTGCAAGATTTCCGTGATCCAACATCGACTGCATGCTCTTCTGTACATCCTTCGAACGATCGGAAATCGAGAAGATATCTTTGACGAAACTCGGACTCGGAAGATGCAATCGTTCTTTCGAAACTTTCGGTGTGGAGAAGGTGAGCAAGTCACCGGCTTTGTCACCGAGGACAGATTGGATCTTGGAATAGTCGAGCATGAGTGGGAGGGAAGTGTCTGCATCTTACAAAAGAATGTAAGGAAGATGAAATAAAACAAAAAAAATCCCCACCCGCCGTAGCGAGTGGGGTCCGTGGTACGTGCAGTGAGCACGCTCGCAGCGGGTGCCAGGTGATCCGAAAAGCCGGATCAAAGGCAATTGAAGAAGAAAATGTAACAGTAGGAGACGTCAGCAAGGGGCACGAATGTCGTAAAACACGATTCCTCCTTGTTCACCGAGGGCCGGCGCCGGATCAGGCGTTGGCGGTCGCGCTGTTGTGGTGATAATTCAGCTTGGAATGACAACGAGACGACTTCGGTCCGTGACGAGATTTCGACGTGTGCATAGCGCACCTCCTGAAAGAACAATTCTTCCGTGTGTTTTCTCACAATGAGAAAAACAACTTACACATAATACATTGTAATTTTATTATGTCAACACTCCATTTTACCCCTTATATGAGGGATTCTTAGGACTTTGAACGATTCACAAACCACTGCTGTGCGATACCGAAGACCGTTGAGGTGGCCCAGTAAATGCTGACTGCGGCAGGGAACTTGAGTGCGAAGAATCCGATCATGAGTGGCAAGGCGTAGAGCATCACGGTTTGTTGATTCATTTCTGGAACCCATGACTTCTTGGCACCGACATCAACAACTGCTGGCTTCTTTTTATTATTCGCACGAGCGAACGCCAATTTCATCTGAATGAATTGGAGTACCACGAGAAGTGGTGGCAACAGCAACATGCTCGGCTGTGTCAGATCAAGACCGAAGAACATGTGATCAAACTGCCATGCAAGATCTTGATATGGGCCGTACAAAAGATGGCGTGAGAGTTCGAGTGTGCCTCCGTCACGGATGACGTAGAACAGACCGATCAAGAAAGGGAACTGCAGTGCCATCGGCAAGCAGGACTGCATCGGATTGATCTTGTATTCCTTCCAGAGACGCATCGTTTCCTCCTGCACTTTCTTTGGATCGTTTGGATACTTGGCTTTGAGCTCATTCATCTTCGGTTGAATATCCTGTAATTTTTTCTGACCTTTCAACGCATGTTGATTCGGCACGACGAGAATGAGTTTTACAAGAATCGTGAGGATGATGATCGACCAGCCCAGGTCGTGTCCTGGCACATAGGAAGCGATGAATACGAGTGCGTTGAGCAGAGGTTTTGTGACGAATGCGCGGAAGGTCTTGGTGAAGAATCCAACTTCGACGAGCGAGAATTGTGTGCTGACAGGGGAGTCTTGATCGGCGGAAAGAATGGCTCCGGATGCATCGATCGGGAGACTGGCTTTATAGGTGCCGAGCTTTCCGAAGAGCGAGTATTTCCATGGGCCAAGATCAATTTTGACGGATGAGTGTGCGGCGACCGTTGTCGGGGTCGTACATGGCGTTGCTGTTTCATTCGCCATCACATCGAGCATCTCGCCATTCTCTTCGTACGCAATGTCAACGAGTGGTTGCGGGCAGCGATCAGGCAATGTGAGTTCATGATCGGTATTATTTTTGAGAGTGAGTTCGGGATGATGTCCTTCGGTGTATTCATCTTTCGTTGCCGTGAGCACAAGCGGTGCCGTCACAGCCGGTTCAGCCGGGAAAAAGATCTTGATCCCGTACTGCAATAAGAAGAACAGTGCGAGGAACGTCAGAACGAATTCAACGGTGGAACGTTTGGTGGCTGCAGGTTTAGACACGGAGAGTGGAGAAGAACGTAGAAACGTCTGCGGTGAGATCCGCAAAACGGCAATTCAGGCTAGACGAAGAGGGCCGAATGATCAACTGAAGGGTCGGGAATGTGCCTTCTTTGATATGACGTCGAAAGGCCTCACGACAGCGTCTACGCATGCGATTTCGGCGTACGGCAGACTTATCCAATTTTGCAGGGGTCATCACCCCAATGTAGATCGCTTCGACGTTTGGATCGATATTCGGATGATCTGGCGGCCCCATCTGAAACTTGAGACTCAGATGTTTCCCGCGCCAGTTTTTGCCATGACGCAGCACACGTTCGACACGTTTGCGGCCGGAGATGCGGGCGATCTTCATACCCAAACAGTGTACATGCTCTTCACGTTTCTCCGTACTTTCGATACCCTCACGACATGTTGTCATTGGAGGAAGTTCGGCACATTGCAAAGCTTGCGCGTCTCACCTTGAGCGCGGAGGAAGAAGTCGCGATGCAAAAAGAACTGAGTTCCATTTTGACGTACGTCGATCAGCTCAAAGAAGTAGACACATCAAACGTGGAAGCAACTGCACAAGTCACGGGTAGTACGAATGCATTCCGTGACGATGTTGTGATTGAAAAAGAATCAACGCCTGATGAACTGCTCGCAGTCTCACCACTGAAAATTATCGATCATCAAATTGTTGTTCCTTCCGCACACGGATGAGCCTCTCGAGTCTGACAATTTCAGAGGCTGGAAAAAAACTTCGCGCGAAGGAAATTTCCTCTGCGGATTTGGTGCAAGCATGTATTGATCGTATTGAAAAAGTGGATGGTGCGATCAACGCAGTGGTGTATAAGAACTTCGACCGAGCCCTAGAGGAAGCCAAAAAAACAAAGATCGATACCAAGAGTTCTCCACTCGCAGGTATCCCCTATCTCACGAAGGATGTGTACTCCGAACATGGTGTTCCAACGACCGCGTGTTCGAATATTTTGCGAAATAAAACGTATGCCCCGGCCTTTGATGCCACGACGATCAAGCGTTTGAAAAACGTCGGTGCTATTTCCATCGGTAAAGTGAACACCGATGAATTCACGATGGGCGCGAGTACGGAAACATCGTGTTATGGCGTCACAAAAAACCCGTGGGATATAACGCGTGTCGCTGGTGGAAGTTCAGGTGGTTCCGCTGCCGCCGTTGCAGCTGATGAATGCATCTTCTCACTCGGAACAGATACCGGCGGATCGATCCGTCAGCCAGCTGGTTTCGTCGGATGTACGGGTATTCGACCAACGTACGGACGCACCAGTCGATATGGTGTGATGAGCATGGCTAGTTCGCTCGATACGATCGGGCCGCTTGCAAAGAACGTCGAAGATTTGGCGCTCGTGATGGAAGCAATTTCCGGTCACGATACGTTTGATGGCACGACATCCAAAGAAGCAGTACCGGCCTATTCCAAGACACTCTCGAAGGGCATAAAAGGGCTTACTGTAGGGCTCCCCAAAGAATACTTCATTAAAGGAATTGATCCTGAAGTAGAAGCTGCTGTGCGTGAAGCCGTGAAAGTTTTTGAATCGCTCGGTGCAAAAGTGAAAGAGGTGACGTTGCCACACACGAAGTACGCCGTCGCGACGTATTACATCTTGAGTCCAAGTGAAGTGAGTTCAAATATGGCGCGTTACGATGGCATTCGTTTTGGCCACACGGTGGAGAAGCCAGCGAATTTGATCGACTACTACGAACGTGTGCGCTCGGAAGGATTCGGGAAGGAAGTAAAGCGTCGCATTATGATCGGAACGTATGCACTCTCCGCAGGATACTTCGATGCATATTACCGCCAGGCTCAGAAAGTACGCACGTTGATCGCGCAAGATTTCACCAAGGCATTCAAGGATGTAGACATGATCGTCTCGCCTGTATCCCCGACTCCTGCATTTACGATCGGGGCGCACGCGAATGACCCTGTCGCGATGTACCTGGAAGATGTGTTCACGATTCCACAAGTGATGGCTGGCATTCCTGCATTGGCTGTGCCGTGTGGTTTCTCGAAAAACACTCTGCCCATTGCATTGCAGATTGCAGGGCCACAATGGAGTGAGGAACTCCTCTTCCAAGCGGGCTACGCCTACGAACAGGCGACCGACTGGCACACCAAAAAGCCCTCACTGTAGGGCTATCGGTCTTTAGATGTTCAGCGTGCGTTCGCGCTTCTTCATGTACAGATATGTACCGAGAAGAGACAGTGCGAACACTGCAACTGCGACATTTTCTGCTGGACCTGTTTCCGTGATGATTGGTGCGCCACCATGCATGCTGGAACTCTGACCGCCAACACCGGAGCTTGAACTTTGGACTGGAGCAGCACCATGTCCGCTACCGCCAACGTTCTGATTATCAATCGTCGTTGGACGACGTCCACCTCCACCTCCGCCACCACCGCTGCTTCCACCTGAACCACCACCGCTTTGACTCGCGGCTGTGCTCGATGAGCTGACTGCTGCAGCTGAAGAAGATGAACTGGATGAACTTGTGGAAGAGGAACTCAGGTTTCCGAATGGAATCGGAATACCGAAGCTGCTTGTAGAAGACGAACTTGAGACTTGCGAAGAAGAAGAGCTCGAGCTCGAACCATCGAGTCCTCCGAATGCTTGCTCCGGCGTGATGTACGCGAGTGCAGTCGACGGCAACATGCTGAGCATGGCCGACAGGACGAGAGCGCGATGAGCGGAGAAGCGGGTCATGAGGAGTGTGTGTTAATAGACTATTATAGCATTTTTTATGCGAATTGAGAAGCTACTGAGAAAGGTCGTACTGAAGCCATCTTTGGTCATGGTCGTTGACTCCGTTGCCGTCTGAATCGGCACGTTTCGGGTCTGTTTCCCCTGCATCGACCTCATTGTTTTGATTGAGATCTTCGCCTTTCACAGGAGATGTGTAGCCTTCCGGACAACGGTTGCCCGTGCCATCACCGTCACACAAACCGTCGCGATCAGAATCTGGATTGCGTGCATTCGTTTCAAATGTGTCGACTCGTCCGTTACGATTTTCGTCTTCGGTGAAATCAGGAAGTCCGTCTTGGTCACTGTCGATCATGACGGGAGATGTCTGCATGATGAAAATTTCCACACCATCTTCAATCGAATCATCGTCGGAATCTGCCTTCTGTGGATTGGATCCGAAATCTTTTTCCAAACGATCGTTCACATCATCGCCATCGCTATCGAGTCCGATCGGCAAGGATACCTCTGCCATGAGATAACACGTTTCACCACCACGGAATATTTCGATTTCAGAAGCCATGTCATTCTCTTCAACAGTCGCATCGTTCATGAAGTCGATAAGGCCTTTCTCCGACGCTTTTACGTCGTTTACGTGGCGTTCTCCATAGGAATAGAAGAATCGGCCATCGTAGAGTTTGCGTCCCGTGTAGCCCTTTTGCTTGTTCGCATTTTCATTGCCGCTAAAGCAGTAACCCCAGTAACGCTTTTGATCATTGAGTTCTCCGCCAAGCAGTGTGACACGTGCGATCTCGATGCCGCGTGGCACGGTAAAAATAACGTGCGTATCTGCCGGTGCCGTAAATCCATCAGCAACACGAGCTGCATCAAATGTTTTTTGTGGTGCCTCTGTCGATACATTGAGCGTCCGGCCGGAAAGTGAGGCGCTCATGTTCACACCGCGCAACATCGATGCGGCCACAATCGCAACACACAATCCAAACATGAAGAGTGTCGGATATTTCAGGGTGTTTAAGAGGGTTTGCTGTTTGTTTATGTCCATCAGATCATTATAGCACATTTTGGGCGTATCTAAAAGGCCCAGGAACCGCTTCATACAGCGCACAAGTTCCGCTACGCTGGGCGGGATCTATGGCAAAGGATTTTTACGCAATTCTAGGAGTGTCACGCACTGCATCGCAGAGCGACATCAAACAGGCCTATCGGAAGCTCAGTAAGGAGCTGCATCCTGATAAACATAAGGGTGATAAAGGAAAGGAAGCTCGCTTTAAAGAAGTGAACGAAGCGTATGAAGTTTTGAGCAACGAAGAGAAACGTAAACGCTATGACCAATTTGGTTCGGCTGATGGTCCGCAATTTGGCGGTGGGGGATTCAATGGAAATTTCCAAGACTTCGATTTCTCACAATTTGCCGGTGGCGGCTTCGGGGATATTTTCGAAAATTTCTTCGGCGCGGGCGGCCGACGTGGCGGAGGAAATCAGAACAAAGGACAAGATATGGAGATCTCGATTACGATTCCATTTACAGATGCCGTCACAGGAAAAGAACGTGACATCGAATTTGAAACACTAGTCACATGTGATCATTGTGAGGGCACGGGCGGAGAGAAAGGCGCGAAGCTGGAAACGTGCGCAACATGCAGTGGAACAGGGCAGGTAACGCGCACAGCGCAGTCACTCTTTGGGACAATTCAGCAGCGTGCGGTGTGTCCGACCTGTCATGGTTCTGGAAAAATTCCCGACGTGAAATGCCGTGTCTGTGATGGTGAAGGACGTGTTCGAAAAAAGAAAACTGTGCGCATTTCCATTCCTGCAGGTATCCAAGATGGTCAGTCATTACGTCTTCGCGGCGAAGGACAAGCCGGACGACAAAATGCCGCAGCTGGAGATTTGTATGTCCTGATTAATTTGGAACCTGATCGTGCATTCATTCGTGATGGCGATGACATTCGCAGTGAGCAAACGATCTCGGTGGCAGATGCCGCGCTTGGCACAACCATCGAAGTGCAGACTGTGCACGGTTCTGTAAAACTAGCGATCCCAGCGGGCACGCAGCCAAGTCAGCTGTTCCGTATCAAAGGCAAAGGCATGCCGGTCTTAAACAGCAGTCGTCATGGCGATCACTACGTCACAGTGCACGTCGAGATTCCGAAGAAACTCTCGAAGCAGGAAAAGAAACTATTCGAGCAGCTGCGTGACGATACTTAAACGTCTAAGTTTTCCAGTCCGTCATCCTGTGAGATGACTGGTGAGAGTTCTTCACCCAATTCTTCCTGCTGCTCTTTGATGACTTCTTTTTTGAGACGGACGACAACCTGGCGATAATCACCTTCACCGACGCTCTCGGTCGCAATATCTTCATAGCCTGGTGTACCTGCAATGAACGTGTGCACAACGCGGCGGAAGTATGGGCTCATTGGAGACAGTGTCACGCGTGAACCAGTACGACGAACGAAGTCGACTTTGGATGCAGCAATCTTGCGTACTTTTTCTTCCTGAGAAAGACGGTAACCGTCCGTATCAAGGAGGAGGAATGGCGCACGATCGAGCTTGTCCTGTGAACGAATGATCGACTTCAACACGTGCTGTACGGCGTTCAATGTTTCACCGTGCCAGCCGATCAATGCGCTTGGGCGCTCAGACTTGATATCGACACGCGTCATATCCCCTTCCTTTTTTGAGGAAATCGAATCAAAAGGGAGCGACAGGGTCTTGAGGAGCTCCGCCAATATTTCTTCCATCGAGGACTTCATGACCGCGCTATGGTAGCGAGTCACGAGCAAAATGTCGACCGCAGAATCTCGCGGAACTATCAGAAAATAAAAAAATCCCCCGGGTTACCCTTCGACATTCTCAGGGTAAACGGGGGACTTTTAGAATCGTGGTTACGACCTCAATTAACGAACTGCGTCCTTGAGGGTCTTACCAGCCTTGAACGAAGGAACCTTCATCGCTGGGATGGAGATCTTCTGCGTTGGGTTGCGTGGGTTTACACCCGTGCGAGCCGCACGCTTAGAAACACGGAACGTGCCGAAGCCCGTCACCGTAACATTGTTGCCCTTCTTCAGTTCCTTTGTAATGGAACCGATGAGTGCCTCGAGAGCATCGGAGGCAGCGCGCTTCGTAATGCCAGAAGCATCAGCGATAGCGGCAATGAGATCCTGCTTGGACATAGATCATTGGGGAAAAAGAAGTAATACGCGAATCATTTTTTCAAACGAATTTCGCTTCTGCAAGCCAAAAAAGTAGTACAAGCGGCTTGCAAACCGCTTGCGAATGTGAACATGGCTTGTCTAAGCCATTTTACGAGCTGCAATCCGGGAGTTTATTGTATGCGACAATTCCAGTTTTTTGTTGTGTCAACGTTGTTTGACCCCTATTCTTCGGCCTCTTTCGGGTTTCACACGGATGTTTGACAAGCACAGATTCCGTCCGTAGGGTGCCCTATCGTTCCCTGTTCCCTTCGAATGTCGAAACATTTA
>JALHMU010000016.1 GCA_022843885.1 Candidatus Peribacteraceae bacterium
TCCACTCGGAACATTCCGCATGAAGTTGAATGGGGGACCGGGCACACACAACGGACTCAAATCCATCGTCGATATTTTCGGGGAAGACTTCCCGAGACTCCGCATCGGGCTTGGCAAACCACCGGAAGACTTCGATCTTGCTGCCTGGGTTCTTTCAGGACTGACAAAAGAAGAACTGACAGCATTAAAAGGCGTCTTCGATCATCTTCCAGAAGTGCTGGGCACTCGGCTGGATAACCTTAAAACAAAGCGATCTTCTTCAGAACCGTAAGTCCTGCGAGCGTCACGACACCTGCGAGTGTGAAGGCGCCATTCATCGAACCGTGTGGACTATTGGCAGCAGTCATGAAGCCGGACATGTCTTCGTTCTTCTTGAAAAAGTCAGAGACGGCACCAGTCTGTGGATAGACAACATTGCGATGATCGCGTGGTGCGTTGTAGATGTAGCGTGCTGGATTCAGGTCATCGTACGCATACTGATTTGGTGCGCCGATTGGCTGATAGGTTGTCTGTGGTGGGGGAGTGTTGCGGATATTTCCAGCACTCGTCGTCATGGCTTTCTGTACAGGACTTTCACTCGTCGCTTCGATACGAACGCGGGGCGTACCTGAACGATAGGCGATTGTTGTCTTGATGCTGCGAGCTTCAAATGGACGAAGGTCACCCATGCTCCATGTGATTCTGTCACCACGATCGACACCGCCACCGGCAAACAAAATATCGATATCGCGCGTCAGTGCATCGATGAATTGCACAACTTCGACGTTACGAGCAGTGCGGTCCGTGCGGTTTGCAACCGTAATGTTGTAGTTCACAGTCGCGCCATCAGCGCTCGTCGAGAGGAGCACTTGGAAGTTCTGCGTAGCATCGCCATGGAAGGCTGGAGGAGCAGGCGGAGCAACACTCGTATCACGGTGATCGATGCGCGTTGTTTCTGTTCCGCTGATGCCACCGGCATTTGCGCGGAAGACCAATTCATTTCCCTGAAGTTCCGTATTCGTGCGCACGCGAACTGTCAGCGTCTTTTCACTTTCTGGTCCGATGATGATGTTGTCCCAGATCACAGCGTTGCCACGTTCGACTCCGCGCTCAGACGAAGAGAGCACTGTTGTCTGTGGATCGGCAAACGCCTGCACCACCAAACGTTCCGTGTAGTCTGCATTGTTCTTCACCGTGATCGTGTACGTGAGCTGTTGGTTATCGACGATTGGCTCTGGCGTATCGGAAATCAAAAGCTGCAAGCGGGATGTATTGCGGTATCCGCGGGCAGTTTCTTGCAAATAGGAGTCCGAGTAGAAGTCTCCATAGGACTGTGCAAAGCCAACTGAGGGGATCAGAAGGGCGATGATAAGCGCGAAGACAACGCGAACGAGAAGGTGGGTTGAAACCATAGTCTGCTAGTTTCCCACACTGTAGGACTAAGTCAAGTAGCCTTGGCATAGAAATGGCTCAAACGAGGCTGATTCTTGAGGAAAGCTGCAAGCTGTGCGATAGTACGGCTCGGTCACGTTGGGGAGTAGCCAAGTGGTAAGGCAGGGGCCTTTGAAGCCTCCATTCCATGGTTCGAATCCATGCTCCCCAGCCATGTACTTCTAAAATTGCACTCGAATGCAGCTTCCAAATGTAGAATCAATGGCACGACAAATTGAACTGAAAAGCGCAGTTAATCCTTGCCTTTGGCTCTGCGTAGCAATTTCTATTCCTACTTTTGGAGGATCTTATTTAGCAACGGATTGGTTGCGCATTGGCCTCTTTATCGTCGGATTGATTCCTATTCTCATGTTCATTATAGCGTTTTCATATCTTTTATTTACTAAACCTGAATTTCTTCGATCAGAAAAATATCATATGTTTTTGGAAACGCTCAAATTTTTTGGCGACAAAGATAATCCTTCTTATGATAAGGCTGTTGAAATGATCACGCTTCTAAATAATCCGAGTCTTCCTCCACCTCCTTCTGAAAATCATGAATAAAGTTTATTTAATTACTTATAACACAGGCCCAACATTTAATAGAGAAGCATTTCATGAACATATAAAAAAATTGGATGCATCGAAAAAAATTAGTGATTGGTGGCATTATTTAAATGACGCATATCTTGTTGTTTCAAATTTAACTGTTAATCATCTTTATGAGGCGATTCATCCTGCATTACCAGAAAAACAAAGATTATTAATTATTGAAGTAAAACCCAGCAATTCTCAGGGATGGCTTGCTAAAGAAGCATGGGAGTGGATTATCAAATATCATTGAGTCAGTAAAATATTACACTTCTCAGAGCAGACTCTCTAATGCCTTGTGTTTATGGAATGATTAATTTCATGACCCACCACAAACCGATCGAACTAGCCACTCAAATACTAAAGAAAACCCCCAGACGCCGTAGCGTCTGAGGGTATAAAGATCTATCACACTGTGACAGAATCGATCCTTGATCTACGAGGGTTTACACCTTCGTAGTAGGCCGGTTTTTCACGGACTTCGTGGGCTGATTTGCCTGCTCTTCCAACTCCGCAAGCGCAGCTTGCGCAGCAGCCAAGCGTGCAATCGGCACCCGACGAGGACTGCAAGACACGTAGTTGAGCCCGATCTCGTGACAGAACATCACGCTTCTCGGATCACCACCGTGTTCACCGCAGATACCAAGCTTGATATCCGATTTGGCAGACTGAGCATTCGTGATGCCGATTTGCATCAGCGCGCCGACACGTTTCTGATCGATCGTTTGGAACGGATCGTCCGAAATGATGTCACGCTCACGATACTCGTTGATGTATCCGCCGTAGTCGTCTCGGCTCATGCCAAGCGTGGTTTGCGTGAGGTCGTTCGTCCCGAAGGAGAAGAACTCAGCACCATGTTTGACCATGTCACCGGCGACGAACATCGCGCCTGGTATTTCCAGCATCGAGCCAACGAGGTAGTCGATGGCTTGATTCTCGTCGGCAAATGCCTCGAGCGCCGTTTCATCGATGATCTTCTTCTGATGACTGAATTCGGTCTCGAATCCGGTCAGCGGAATCATGATCTCAGGATGAACCGGAATGCCTTCCTTCCTCACGCGGCAGGCCGCTGCCACAATGGCGTATGCCTGCATTCGCGTGATCTCGGGATAGACGATGCCGAGACGGCAACCACGATGTCCCAACATGGGATTGCTCTCGTGGAGTTCGTCGACGCGCTTCTTCACTTGGTCGAGCTTGATGCCAAGAATCTTGGCGAGTTCGGCCTGCTCCTCCTCGGTATGAGGGAGGAACTCGTGAAGCGGCGGATCGAGCAAACGGATCGTAACGGGGCGTCCTTTCATCGCCCGGAAAATGCCTTCGAAATCTTTCCGTTGATGAACCGCCATCTTGTCGAGCGCAGTTTTCCGATCTTCGACGGTCTCCGCGAGAATCATCTCACGGAAATCATTGATGTGATCGAAGAACATGTGCTCGGTTCGGCACAATCCGATGCCCTCAGCTCCGAAAGCGATTGCCTCCAGAGCCTGCTTCGGATTGTCAGCATTGGTACGGATGTTGAGTTTCCGTACGTCGTCGGCCCACTGCATGATCTGCTGATACTGTTGGTAGACTTGTGAGTCTTCCTCATTCAGCGTTTTGTCGATCAAGACTTGGACGACTTCGCTCGACCACGTTTCCACTTGGCCCTCCATCACCTCGCCGGTGAACCCGTCGATCGAGATGAAATCGCCTTCCTTGAAAACGGTGTCGCCGATTTTCACGGTTTTGTCGTGGTAATTGACGACCAAATCTTGGCAGCCAACCACGCACGTTTTTCCCAATTGACGACTCACGAGAGCCGCATGGGAACTCGCGCCGCCGAATGCCGTCAAGATGCCTTGAGCGACTTTCATGCCACGCAAATCTTCCGGGCTCGTTTCGTTA
This sequence comes from Candidatus Peribacteraceae bacterium, assembly GCA_022843885.1. Classification (GTDB taxonomy): domain Bacteria; phylum Patescibacteriota; class Gracilibacteria; order Peribacterales; family Peribacteraceae; genus JALHMU01. The sequence goes on from JALHMU010000016.1 coordinate 3,889, forward strand.
CGGACAAGGATCAACAATACACTGTTGTCCTTGTTGTATTGAGCCTCGGCGTCAGATGCGTGAAACACGATTTTGCCGCTTGCAGCACCCGGCCCGGCATTGATGCCGCGAGTGAGTTTCGTTGCTTTTTTCTTTGCCTCCGGATTGAAAATGGGTTGTAAGAGTTGGTCCAAGTCCGCGGCGGGAATCCGTTTGGGACTCAGCGCAACATTCCTGGAGATGAGACCTTCGTTGACCATGTCGACAGCGATGCGGACGGCCGCAAAACCGGTACGCTTGGCGTTCCGGGTCTGAAGCATCCACACCTTGCCTTTCTGGATCGTGAACTCGATGTCCTGCACATCCTTGTAGTGCTGTTCAAGTTTCACGCCGATGTCTTCCAATTCCTGGAAGGACTCCGGCATGACTTGCTTGAGCGACACTTCGATGCGTTCAGGCGTACGAATGCCGGCCACAACGTCTTCTCCCTGAGCGTTAATCAGGTAGTCGCCGTTGATACCGGGCAATCCGAGCGCGACATCCCGAGTCATGGCCACGCCGGTGGCGCAGTCATCACCGAGATTGCCGAAGACCATCGCCTGCACGTTGACGGCCGTGCCCCATTCGTGAGGAATGCCGTACGTACGACGATAGACCACAGCGCGATCGTTCATCCAGCTGCCGAATACGGCGCCGGTTGCTCCCCACACCTGATCCATCGGATCATCGGGGAAGTCCTTGCCGGTACCGTCTTTGATTGCCTGCTTGAATTCGGCAACCAATTCCCTCAGATCCGTAGCCGACAACTCATTGTCGAGCTTCACGCCGGCCCGATGCTTTTTGGCATGGAGCAGCACTTCGAACGGATCATGATCCTCCTTCTTCTTGGGTTTCATGTCGAGTACGACGTCGCCGTACATCTGCACAAAACGCCGATAGCAATCCCATGCGAAACGTTCGTTGCCGGACTGAGTGGCCAGGGCCAAAACGGTCTGATCGTTCAAACCGATGTTGAGCACCGTGTCCATCATGCCGGGCATGGAATCGCGCGCGCCGGAACGGCACGAGACGAGGAGCGGGTTTTTGGTGTCGCCGAGTTTGGCGCCCATGACACGTTCTATGTTCGCAATCGACAGCAGAACGTCATCCTGCAATTGAAGCGGATACGTCTTGCCGTTCGCGTAGTAGTACGTGCACACATTCGTGCCGATGGTGAAGCCGGCCGGCACAGGAAGACCGAGGTTGGTCATCTCGGCAAGGTTTGCACCTTTGCCACCGAGAAGATCTCGCATCTTTCCGCTGCCGTCAGCTTTTCCATCTCCAAAATCAAAGACATACTTACTCATCTCTACAATCCTTTCGCTCAATCTAGAGCTCTAGAGAAAAAAATACCTGCTCATGAGACAGGCATACTGAGCACCTGCGGAAATGCGCAAAATGCCTGCCTCACATAGCGAAAAACCTTGCCTATAGTTTCAAAGATCGTCGCGATATGGTAAATACTTCTCTGAGCATGTCAAGGGTCTTAGACATGGGTTTTTGGTCTAGCGGAAGCCTCTAACATTGTTCGAGGCTCACTAGAATAGGGCGAAAAAATCAATAGCGGTGCGTTTTGCATGTGTCATATCAGCATCCGCCAATATTCCGTGTTTCGCGACAAGTCGTAGTATTTCCTTTCTCTATAGGGGAATCTCTAAGATTCAGTTCGACGTGGACCTCCCCATCATTCATCGTCGAGCTTCGTTTTCCGTACCTGCAGTCCTCGCGACGATAGGGCTAGTCGGAGCGACGCTTTTTATGATGAGTCCGGTCTGCGATGCGGCTGCAGGAAACTGCGACATCGCAACGGGGGACGGACCGATCAATTCCGTCGCAACAGGCGGATACTTGTATGTCACCAATTATAACGCCGACACGGTGTCCATCATCGATATCGATACGAACGCAGTAGTAGAAACGGTAGCCGTAGGAGACTTCCCATTTTCGCTCATTACAAGCGGAACGGGCGTGTACGTCTCCAATGAAAATGGAAATACCGTTTCCGTGATCGACATCAATAGACATACGTTGGCCAAAACAATCACGGTCGGAAACGGCCCGTATTATATGCATGTCTCGGGAACAGGCGTGTACATCGCGAATCAAGACAGCAACTCCGTTTCCATCATCGATCGTCGAACGAATACGGTCGTCAAAACGGTGTCCATCGGCACGGAACCGAACAGAATTGTCGAAAGCGGCACGGGCATCTACATCGTGAATGCCGGCAGTGACAACGTTTCCATCATCGACCGTCGTACGAATACGGTCGTGAAAACGGTATCAGTCGGCACGACGCCGGTCGGCATCGCGGCAAGCGGAACCGGTGTATTCGTCACGAATAACGGCTCTGACAACGTGTCCGTGCTGGATCGTCGAACGAATACGGTCGTTGCAACCATAACAATAGGAGACAGTCCGGACGACATCGTGATCAGCGGAACGAGCGCATACGCTGCGAACATTGGCAGTCGTACCGTTTCGGTCATCGATATTCCGTCGCGCATCGTCACCGACACCATCTCGGTCGGTGTGTACCCGCGCGACCTCGCCGTGAGCGGCACGGGTGTGTATGTCGCCATCTACAATGAAGAACAAGTCGAAATCATCGACACGACATCCAAAACCAATGTACGGACCATCACAGTCGGAGACACGCCATACTCTATTACGATCTCCGGCAACTACGGATATGCCCAAAACTCCAACGACGATACGGTTTCCGTCTTCAGTGTCATTTCAAACACTGCACTTACGCAATGCACCGCGGTCTGTGGAAACGGAGAGATCGGGGACGGGGAAACCTGTGATGATGGAAACACAAGAAATGGCGACGGCTGTTCATCTTCTTGTTCCGTCGAAAGCGGATGGTCGTGCACGGGTGAAGCAAGCGTATGCTATACATCTTGCTCTCCGGGTCTCGCACTCGGTGCAGCGGGATCACTCAACTATCAAAACACCTGCTACTTCCTGTACAACGTCTCGCTCACATTTGCGAATGCGCGGCAAAATTGCTTCGCACAGGGTGGTTCGCTTGCTGCCATTACGAATGCGAATATCCAGACTGTAACCAACGTGCTCGGCAGTTACATTTGGATCGGACTGACCGATGAAGGAAACGAAGGAACGTTTTCCTGGGTGAACGACGCGACGTTCGGATATAACGCTTGGTCATCTGGACAGCCGAACGGAGGCTCCTTCGAGAACTGCATCCTGAAGGAAAATGGGTACGAATGGCATGACTATTCCTGCGACGATCCGCACGGTTATCTTTGCCAGATTGCGGATACTCGAACGAGTGCGGATTCTTCATCCGTGTCTTCGATATCGGTCGGAGGTGTACGCAAAGAAACACTGCAACATCTCATCCAAAAAACTCAAAGCAGTACGAGCAGTGCAGCGTCACAGACGGTACGCATCTTGTCATCATCGCCATCTCACACAAAGGATGGGATGAAAGATCGCGTATGTGAGCGCATCAAGAAATGGTTCTCCAAAAATCCTACGACATTTGACCGAGTCAACGAACGCGTCTTCAAGCGGCTCGGCTTCTCTTGTTCTTCTTAATTTCTTATGCGTCGCTTTCTTTCCCTCTTCGGAATCGGACTTCTCTCCCTCGTAACGGTCGTGTTTGTGTATGACATCCCGGTTTGTTTCGGCGCATGCACCCTCACCGTCGGATCAGGTCCACAGGAAGCCATCTCAAGTGGTACGGGCGTGTATGTCGTAAGCTCATCCACTGACACCGTCTCCGTCATTGACTCAACAAGAAATGCGGTCGTACGAACAATCAGCGTGGGTGATGGCCCCAATCTCATAACGAAAAGCGGTACGGGAATTTTCGTTGTGAACAGTACCGCACGAACAATCAGCATTATCAATACCGGCAGTCTGAACGTAACGAAGACGATAAGCACCGGTAACGGTCCTTCATACATTTATGCAAGCGGTACGGGCGTCTACGTTTCCAATCGCAATGCCGATACGCTTACAATCGTCGATACGGATACGGACACCGTTATTAGAACAGTATCCGCCGGAAACGGGCCGACAGGCATGATTCGCAATGGAACCGGCCTCTACATTGCAAATCAAGATGGCGGCAACACGGTTTCCGTTATCGATCTTCGGAGCAACACGCTTGTGAAATCGATTACCGTCGGATCAACGCCTGTCTACGTCGCTGCAAGCGGAACGGGAGTGTATGCAGCGAATAATAATGCCAGCACTGTTTCCGTCATTGATCGACGTTCAAATACCGTGGTGAAAACCGTCACCGTCGGATCGAATCCATATTTCATCGCAGCGTACGGTACGGGAGTGTACGCGGGAAACTATTTCGGAAGCTCGGTGAGTATCATTGATACAACAGACGATATTCTTGTGCAAACTGTCACCACTGGATCGAATCCCTATTTCTTTGAATTCCACGGAACAGGGGCATACATACCCAATTTCGGCTCAGATACCATTTCGGTTATCGATACGGAGAGACTCATAAAAAGAACGGATATTTCCGTGGGAGACGGGCCGCGTGATATTGCGTTCGCTGGCTCTCATGCATACGCCGTGAATAGTGGTGGCAGTTCCGTGAGCGTGATTACTCTTACGAATGACACTCTTCGTAACTACTGCGTCGATGCGGTGTGTGGTGACGGAGAGGTGGATGACCCCGAAGAATGTGACGATGACAATACGACCGACGGTGACGGATGTTCATCGACGTGTACGATCGAGACCGGATATACATGCGACAGCGACGAGCCGAGCGTCTGCGTTGAGAATGCAATATGCACGCCGCTCAGACACTATTCCATGGATGACACCGATGACTTCGTAACGGTCAACGGTACATTCGCTACATCCACAGATGTGCCGTCAATCATGCCTTCAAATGCGAAAAGCCTTGTCTTCGACGGCAGCACGAACAGTCTCGTTGCAACGCGTCAGATTCAAGACGACTTTACGATCTGCGCATGGTTAAAGACGACGGGTACCGGCGCGGGAACACCGCATTATTTGAGTATGGCGATCGTCGATTCGCAAGTCGGCGGCGGAGCCGCGGACTTCGGGTTCGGTGTCGATATCAACGGAAAACTTATGTTCGGAAACGGAACATCAGACACAACGGGTCGTTCAAGCGTCGTGGTCAATACGGGAAACTGGGTGCACGGCTGCGTCACACGTGACGTATCGTCAGGTGAATTCTGGATCTACGTCAACGGCGAACAAAACGGTTCAGGATCCGGTTCGGCACTCTCTCTTACTGCCAATTCTCAGATCATGATCGGAGATGGTACGGACGGTGCGAAAAATTGGAATGGAAAACTCGATGACATCAGAATCTACGGATACACGTTGAGCGCATCCGAAATCGCAAGCTTGTACGGAGGAAGCTGTTTTACTCGGAGCTCAAGCAGTAGTAGCAGTACATCTTCTGAGCGACAGCAATCGGCAGGTGGACGCCGATCTTCGACGCGTGATCAACAAATGAAAAGCATCGAACGAAGTACTCAATTTTCTTCATCTACTGCATCACGTGAGCAAACCACTCCAACATCATTCACGCAAGTTATGGGATTAGTTCAGTCGCGTACATGCACGCGCATGAAGAAATGGTTCTCTGGGTCTCCAAGCGCATTCGAACGCGTGAATGATCGAATCCTCAAGAGACTCGGCTTTTCCTGCAAATAAATGACCCACCACGAAACCGATCGTATCGAAGCCTTCTCTGATGCAGTCATCGCCATCATCATGACCATCATGGTGCTTGAGTTGCATGTACCGGAAGACACCACACTTGAAGCACTTCGACCGCTCATCCCGGTCTTCTTCAGTTATGTCCTTAGCTTCATCTACCTCGCGATCTACTGGAACAACCATCATCATCTCATCCATGCGACGAAGCATGCGAGCGGGGGAATCATGTGGGCGAACTTGCATCTTCTGTTCTGGCTCTCGCTCATTCCTTTTGCAACTGCATGGCTTGGGGAAAACCATCGAACGCCGTGGCCAGTCGCTCTCTACGGTTTGGTCCTCCTGATGTGTGCCGTGGCGTATTGGATTCTCCAAACTGCCATCGTCAAAAAGCAGGGGTTGGATTCTGTTCTCAAGAAAGCACTGGGATACGATTTGAAAGGAAAAATCTCCCTCGTGTCGTACATGGCAGCAACCGTCGCAGCGTTCTATCACGAATACATTTCGTACACGCTCTTCATCTTGGTTGCGATCTTGTGGATCGTTCCGGATAAGCGCATCGCGAAGATTCTCAAAGATATTTAACGTTTCCCGCGCGCCTTCTCATACGTCGCAATGTGTTCTTTCACGGTCGTAATACCGACAGCTTTCGCAATGACATCAAGCGGAAGATCATCCACAGACTTGAAGCGAACGCAGCCTTTGCCCATATCCAATTTCTTTCCACTTTTCTTGTACGCATCTCGAAACCACTTGTCGACTTTCGGATTGCCGTACAAATTCATCATGTAGAGCGCCATGTAATTCTTCTGTGCTGCGAGTGCAACATAGGGAAGTGGCTCTTTCTCTTTTCGTTTCACATCATATCCAGCTGGATACAGCGAAAGGGGAACGACGTATCCGATCATTCCGTACTGCATCGACTCCTTCATTCCTTTCGGAAGATGTTTCAGAATAACTTTACGAACCGTTTCTATTTCCTTTCTACGATCATCAGGAAGAGATGCGAGATATTCTTTGACCGTTGCGGCTTTGCTGCTGACCATACGAATCAGTGTACATCCTCAAAGAGACTTTGAGGAAATGTTTCGTGATGTTTCTATGGTTACGGTGCCACGCTGTACTGCGTCGGACAGAGTCCGTTTGTAGGATATGTTACAGGCGGCACCGCAGTCGAGACGCCGAATGCGACACATTCGATCAAAGTACCTGCGAGTGGCTGACCGGTTGCGATATTTCCGATGTATGCGCGAAGTGTGTGTGCACCTTCCGCATTTGCATCAGGAAATTTATATCGATAGAGCAGGTCATTATTGATGACGATACGGAACGGAGTTTGACTATCGATGGAGAAGAAGACGTCATACCCTGCAGGAATGTAGTTATCATTGATGGTGTAGTACATCGGTACGGGATTATCGACAGTCACTTGCTGCCCCTCAAACGGAAGTGCGAGTGCGACGTACGGAATGACGGATGGTGAAGGCTCAGCAAGAACCGGACAGGTGTATCCGAGAATTTCCGGATGCGTCACGTCATCCAAACATGGAGTGAAACGACCGCCTGTGACAAGACGATATCGATTCCAGTTAAACGTGTTTGAACGATTTGCTTCCGGCGACCCAAGCCAGCGCGCGGATTCTGTGTCTCCGTTCACGAAGAATTCTTGGCTTGTTTGCGGCATGAGTGCGCTACCGGATTGTTCTTTGAAGAAAACTTGGAAATCATCACCTGGAACTTGATTGTAATCCCTGACGACAAATGTCGAACGAGCGAAGATACGCGTCATATTTTCTCCGGTGTTCATCACAATGTTACGTTCCTGACGCTGCAGCGGTGTTCCACCTGCTGGAAGCTGAAAGTTTGGTCCAATACGACCCGTGAAACGAACGTTCTCGACAAGCATTGAGCCTGCAACGCTGTGATCGTGCTCATTTGGCGGCAAGTAGTACATGTTCACGTGATTGCGCAGTACAGAATTTCTGACGATGCTTGGACGATCGGCATAGAAATCGCTCGCATCCATGTTTGGCCCGATGATTCCCCAATAGGCACCCTCAATGCGTGAGTTTTCAATCACGACGTTCGTGTTCTTATATTTCGTAAATGCATACCCGCGAGGACCTGTGTCATTTCGAGTGTTTGCTTTCGGATCGAAGATCATCGTCACATTATCAAACGTGGAGTTTGCGGTGTGATATCCGCTCACACCCGTATGTCCGATGTGCCAGAAACGACTATTCTTGAAGAGCGACGGTGTCGCGCCTTCATCGTCATTACCGGTCGTATAGGCAAGCCACATTGCCGTGGTCGTCATGCCGTATCCTTCGTTGTTGTCGAATTCTCCGAAGGGATTATGCGCAGTGAGTGTGAAATCCACTGAAGGGTCTGCTCCGCGGAAATTCGGAAGTTTCACAGCATTTGTCAGGAAGTAACTTGAGTAGTAATACGCACTGTATGCGGCGTTTGCGACGACGTTGTCACGCACGATGTTTCCGCTACGTCGGAACCAGAAACCGTTTCCGCCACGGGAAAGATCATTCACATCCGTACCTTCTTTTCCGTCGATAAATGTACCGATCATGCGTACGACGTAGTTGCGAATGAATTCGTTCCCGATTTCCGCCGCATCTTCCGTCACGAAACCGCCGCCTTGCCCGTCATACACGACGTTATCCATCAATAAACCGTAGGACGTACCGTGCACTGCGACGTTCCACTTGAGTGAGCGGTCGACCGTGTTTCCGATAAATCTATATTGGTAGCCCGTATTCGTCGGATTCACTGGACCATACAAATGATGGAAGTGCATCGCATATCGACCGATTTGGTTCGTACCGATATGTGTCGGTACGCCATTCGACAATGCTGTATTGTCCGCCGCAAAGAATGCATCGCTACGACCGAGATCAACGAAACGGCTGTAGCGAACATCGACGTCGGCACGATGAATGAATGCAACGTGTCCGCGTGTTCCATTCGGATTTTCCGAGCGAACGATGACGTTGCGATCCAACACGCCGATGTGTGGCAAGAACTCAAGAACACCGTCCATGTTGACTGCGCCTGAATGGCTGAACTTCAGCGGTTCAGTGAACGTAATTGTCGTGCCGTTCACGGAGTCGATGATGTGTTCTTCCCATTGAGGATTCGCACCCATGGCACCGAATTTTGTCGAAGGTTTTGATCCGTCTGCGGACGTTGTCGGCTGACGCGTATCCGGGAAGACAACCGTTTCACCCGGCTGCCAGTTTGTCATGGCTTCTGTGGTCTGAACTGTCAGAGAACCGGAACGTGCAGGCTGTGCAAGTCCGATCCATGTACGGGCTTTTTCGGCGCCATGCATACGAACCTTACCGTACGAAAGCAAACCGACACCCCACTGCACGGGATCCGTTCCTGGATTTCCCACAACACCCGTGTCGAGTGGTTGATCTGCAATGACGATTTCCGCAGTGACGCTTGCATCAATCGGATTCTGTTCCGTACCGACTTCCAAATATCCTTGTGGATACACTTGGATGGTCCCGACTTTGAGTCGCGTATTCTGATCGGACGGGAAGAGAAGACTGCCTTTCACCCCGAGTGCTTTAAGTGATGCATCGCTTACAACGTCATATCCGACAGTCACACCGGATTCGACACGGACAATGTCGCCTGCAACAGGAACGTTGCCTGTATTCCAAATGAGAGGATCGGACCATTGGCCGTCACGCACGGCTACAACTGTTGGATTCTGGGTAAAGTTTGGAATGGTATCTGCATGCATTACAAATGATGCTGCTTCGTTCATATCGATCGTAACGCTCGAGACAGATGAACTTGAGCTGGAGATAGAACTCGACGACTCCTCACTTGAAGAGGATGAAGATGAGGAAGACGAAGATTGTTCACTTGAAGAGCTGGAACTTTCCGAACTGGAAGAATATGACGATTCGCTCGACGCACTCGATTCTGTCGAACTCGAGGAGCTTGAAGAGCTCGTCATGATCGGCTCACAAATACTTGGGTTATTGAACGTACAGACATATCCTGATTCCACCGTACAGCTCGTAGAACACCCGTCACCTGCAGTCGTGTTTCCATCATCACATTGTTCCGATGCCAATTTCCAATTGTCGCCACATACAGCGACAGGCTGCAGTTCCACAACTGCACCTCCGGGTTCGTTTATAACGACTGCATAAAGTGCATTTGGCTCAAAACGTAATCCGTTCTGAGAAGCATTCGTTTCAACGAATGAAATGTTATGTGCTTGCTCGAAGGCTGACAGGGCATTGCCATGTGCCGATTCATTTGCCCAAGCCTGTGCCGATGCGCCGAAGAGGCCCGGAAATCGTTGCGAAAATGTTCCCGCATTCTGATTGGCAATTTCCGCGGATGCATCTGCATCGGAGTACTTATAGAGGAAGTAGTCCGGCACATGTCCTGCGACGTACTGGAAAGCGATATCGAACGGCATCGTTTCGACCTGCGCCGGCGTACGCACGAGATAAATCGCATCATCTTGAAGCTGACGATCTTCTTGCGGCGTGGGCGTGGAAAGATCCAATACGTACACGGGAATAGATCCACCCGAACCCGTTTGCCCAATTTGCTGCAACGATGCAGACAGTCCCGCATTCTTGGATTGCAAGAAGGGGATTGGAAGACCTTTCGGTCCGTCTCGGAGCATAATTGCTTCAAAGCTGTCATGACGCATACTGAGCGTCGTGAACGCGATGACTCCCAGCACGAGTGCTGCGAGCAGGAATCCCAGACGATGGGAACGAGATCGGAAGAGGGCAGGGCCCTGAGAGGATGTTTCTATAAGGGTTTTGGGTATCATAAAAGTATACCCTAAAAGGGCTAATTCTACAATGTACGGCACCGTGAATGTGGTAGAGACTGTTTTTACATAGTTTTTCGGTGAAGAATTCCTTTTTGCTCATCGGGAAGCCAAGAAATGCCTGTTTTAGATACAAAAGAATAATATTGACATATTCCTTCAATTAACGTATAAAGATACACCTGTCATTTCTTCCTCATTCGTTATGAAGTTATTTTCCACCTCCCCGAAGCGCCTTGCTGCAGCCGTTGTAACGGTTGTACTCGCTGGTACCGCGATGAGCGCAGTCTTTGTACTCGCTCCGGATGCCGGTCTCGCTTCACATTCCGATTGTTCGGATGGAATCGACAACGATAACGATGGTCGCATCGACTACACGCAGGATGCAGATTGCACCTCGATCGATGACGATTCGGAAGGAGTGTCTTCAGCACATGGTGTCCTCATCACAGTGACGGACGGAAAAGAAACTGTTGGTCCAGGTGGAAGCGTTGTCTATCGCATCGAAGTGGAAGCTCGTGGTGATGACGAAATTGTCGATATTGATTTCTCCCTTCCTTCGCAAGTGTCCTACACGGGAAGCAGCGACGGAGGTCAGTCAGTGTCTGGCGGTCACGTCCGCTGGAATGACATGTCTGTCACACGCAATTCAAAGCGCATTGTGACTGTAACGGCTTCTGTGTCGACGCAAGCCGTCGAAAACGATCTGCTCGTTGCGCGTGCAACTGCAGACGGCGCCGCTGCAACGGATTCGACTCGCGTTCTCGGACGCATCGTTGTTACCGGTGGTTTCAATGTCTCGATCACGGACGGACAAGAATATGTACAGCCGGGTGAGCATCTCACGTATACGATCAAAGTTCGTAACACGCGCAATATTGATGAGCGTACGGACGTTCGCGTGTTGATTCCACAATTCACAAGCATTGTCACATCATCTGCCGGTAGTGCGAAGATCGATGCCAACACTGTCATCTGGCGCGATCAGCTTTTCCGCCCTGATGAAGAGCGCAGTTACACATTCACAGTCACAGTCTATGACCGCACGACAGAGCGCTACGCTCTGCGCGCAACAGCCTATGCGGGCAATGCAAAAGATGTCGACGAAACGTACACGAATCACGGTCTTCCAGATGCAGTGCTTCGCGCAAAAATCACGGATGGCCGCAACACGGTCGAACGCGGACAACTTCTGACATACGTCATTTCCATCGACAACGTGTCTCACGAAGTCGGTATCGAACAATTCGCAACAGCATCCCTTCCGGTCTACGCAGAATTCGTGAATGCAACGGACGGTGGTGAATACGACGGACAAAACGTTCGTTGGCAACACTTGCA
>JALHMU010000017.1 GCA_022843885.1 Candidatus Peribacteraceae bacterium
GATCGTCCATCCTTCATTGGCCATGCATTGTCTCCGTCGCACAAGATCGGCATCGTTCGATCAGTCTGGCACGGCGAACTGACGAAACAGATGGAACACGATGCACTGAAAGTGTTATTTGATGCCGGACTTTCAAAAGGGAATCTTTTTCAAATCACCGCGCCGGGTTCGTACGAGATTCCGCTCCTCTGCAAAGAATTGATCGCGACGCAGAATGTCGATGGCATCATTGCGTTCGGTGTGATTGTCCAAGGAGACACACATCACGCACGCTTGATCGCCGAAGCGGCGACAAACGGACTGATGACCGTGCAACTGGAAACGGGGATTCCGATCATCGATGAAATTCTTCTGGTTGATGACATCGATACGGCCAAGGCTCGCACGACGGGTGAGCATGCCAAAGGACCGCTTGCAGCTCCCACATTGTTGCATTCGCTTGCGCTGCTACAGGAATTGCATTCCTAAGTCATTGTACAACTATAGTGTTCAAGATATCGTGTGCGCGACGTTTTCCCCCTAACGTATGCGCTCCTTTCGAGCTTTCATCGCTTCTGTCCTTCTGATTCAGCCGGTTCTCGCATTTGCAGTACCGATCTTCCCAGATGTTCCAGACAGCGATCCGTTCCAAGCAGATATCGAAGCGCTCGTTCGTGCGGGAGTTGTGCACGGAAATCCTGATGGAACATTCGCACCGGATCGCACTATCAATCGTGCCGAACTTTTGAAGTTGCTCTATCTCGCTACGGCCAAGACGCCAAGTTCCAGCGCAGTCGGTTGTTTCCCTGATGTCGTCAAAGGCAGTTGGTATGAAACGTATGTGTGTGATGCCACACAGAAAAAATTCGTCCAAGGATATCCAGACGGAACATTCCGTCCGAGCGCTCCTGTTGCGCGTGTCGAAGCACTGAAGATGATTTTCGAAGTCTTCGGACTCCCTGCGCCGGCCGTCACAAGTGCCACGACAGATGTCATGAAGTACACCGATATTTCCGTCTCGGCATGGTACGCACGCTATTTGTATGCTGCCTTCAACGAAAACATTCTTCCGGTATACGGCATGGACGGTGCAACGTTTGCACCAGATCGCGCACTGCTTCGTAAAGAAGCTGCTGCATTCATTGCGGGTGCACTTGAAGCCAATACAGATGCGCAGAGTTCAAGCTCGTCGTCTTCTGTCTCTAGTACGGTATCCAGTCGCTCTTCCTCATCTTCCGTGAGCTCCAAGCAGCCTGTGACAAAGAACGTATCGTTCCCATTCTCAGGTTCAGGACAATTTGAAGACAAAGACCAGGTGAGTTATCTCTTTACGCTCACACAGAAAACAACGATGCGTATCGATGCCAAAATCACTGGTGCAATCACATCCAACATTTCCTGTCGCGTGTACTTGATCGAAGAAGATGGATTCAGCGGTGAGTACTACATGGGTCTCCAAGAAGGATCATCGTGCATCTTGAATGTGACACTGCGTCCGGGTGACTACCAATTGCAACTAGAACCCACCGGATCAGATGCGTATTACACTGTCGATGTCACGGCATCCCAGTCTGACAGCAACGACGGTTTCATTGATGCCGTTCGATTGACCAAAGATGTCGTACGTTCAGGTTTGCTTGATGCCAACGACTCCTACGATTGGTATACCTTCGTGATTACGAAGAAGATGCAGGCCTATATCGAAGTCTCTCCAGCGATGCTTGTCGGATGCACCATCTATATGCCACTCGACGTCGATCAGTTCGGTTTCGAAGGTCCGAAGTGCAATGCCTACTACGAATTTGAACCCGGTACCTACACTGTTGGTATCAGTCACGGTTTGCCGCTCGTAGAGAAGCAGACGTATACCATCAAGCTTCGTTAAATTGCGGACAAATCGACGGAGCGAACAATCCCATCTGCTATACTGCAGCACTCATGCAGAACACATTCGCATCCATTGATACGGCCGTAGAAGCGCTCAAGCGTGGACGATTCGTCATTGTCGTCGACGATCCATCGCGTGAAAATGAAGGTGATCTAATCCTCGCTGCGCAACATGCAACGTCGGAAAATATTGCATTCATGATTCGTCATACCGGCGGCGTGCTCTGTCTCTCATTGACGGAAGATATTGCCAATCAACTCGAGTTACCTCCAATGGTGGAAAACAATACGTCGCAACGTCGTACTCCATTTACGGTCAGTATCGAAGCGCGCGAAGGAATCTCCACAGGCATCTCTGCCGCTGATCGTGCGAAAACAATTCTTACTGCAGTCAGTCCTACCGCAAAGCCGGCTGATCTCGTGCGCCCAGGACATGTCTTTCCGTTACGTGCGCAAGCCGGTGGCGTTCTTGTGCGAGCCGGGCATACCGAAGCGGGAACTGATCTTATGAAGCTCTCCGGACTGCGCACGGCTGCGGTTATCAGCGAACTCATGAATGAAGACGGCACGATGATGCGCATGGAAAATCTGACAGCATTCGGCGCAACACATGATATTCCAATCATTTCGATCGCAGATCTCATCGCATATCGTCGACGTGCGGAAAATTTCGTTCGTCCAGAACCAGTCACCGATCTTGAAACGGAATTCGGGACGTGGAAGTTTTCTGTATTCGAAGATGTCGTGCACAACAAAGAACATGCCGCACTCGCGATGGGAACCATCGAACCGATGAAACCTGTGCTCGTGCGCATGCATTCGGAATGTCTCACGGGTGATGTCTTTCACTCTGTGCATTGCGATTGTGGTATGCAGTTGGATGCTGCGATGCGCCAGATTCAGGCTGAAGGAAGCGGAATTATCGTGTATCTACGCCAAGAAGGTCGTGGCATCGGTCTCGCGAATAAAATTCGCGCATATGAATTGCAACACGGCGGACTTGATACGGTCGAAGCAAATCGTGCACTTGGATTCGAAGATGATCTTCGTGAATATGGAATCGGTGCACAAATTTTAAAAGAACTTGGTGTTGGAAAAATTCGTTTGCTCACAAATAATCCAAAAAAGATCGTTGGACTCGAAGGATATGGTTTGGAAATCGTCGAACAGGTGCCGCTTGAAATTGAGGCAATTAGTGACAAACAAAAGAGTTATATGAAGACAAAAAAGGAAAAAATGAATCACAAACTTCGCTTCATTTAGAGAAGATTCTATATTGATAGTTGAAAGTGTACTTTTTGTATTTAGTGAATTTCATTCATATTTGCACTAAGCGGACTCCAAAAGTCGAAAAAAAACTTCATCACATTTTTCATTTTTATCTTCATGAAATAACTTGTAAAGAAAAAAATGTAGTAGAATGAAAGAAGTTCATTTTTATTTCCCCCCTTACTAATGGCTGCCAAGAAGAAAAAGAAGGCCACGAAGAAGAAGGCCAAGAAAAAGGCCTCAAAGAAGAAGCGTGCTTAATAGCTTCTCATTCGTACCTCAAATCGCTCTACGTATGTGGGGCGATTTTTTTTGTTCGTGGAGAGGGCCACCTACGGTGTCCCTCCCACGGGCCCACCCTTCCCTAAAAGGAGTCGCTTCAGCAGCGGGTCCCGGCGGAGCCACCCGCCGCTTCGCGAGAATTTTTTAGTGTTCAAGTTTGTAGCGTAGCAATGCACACAGAGACGCACCGTGCACATGTGAGGACTCCTGAACATTCTTAATCGCTTGTTGTAAGGATACTGTGTGCACTTCAATCAATTCACTCGCATCTTGTGGAAGTGCATCTGGATACAGATCTTTCGCAATGAACACGTGATTTGAAATGTGCAGCGTGTCTGAGTACTCAGTCGTGAAATAATGATGCAATTTTTTTGCATTGAATCCGGTTTCTTCACGTAGTTCTCTGCCTGCGGCGACAAGAATATCAGTTTCTTTATCGACTTTGCCGCTCGGCACCATCCAAATGTAATCAGAAAAAAATGGTCGATATTCACGAAGCATGAGAATTTCATTCTCATTTTTAAACGCCAGAAGATGAACAGAGTCACACCGATGTGCAATCAATGCTTCCTTCGTCCTTCCATCAGGTAAGTCTGCTATTTCTCGAGTGATACGCCAATTATCCTGATTGAAGAGTTCTGTACTTTCGAGAATCGTCATGCCTTCAGTGTACCTGAAGATGTATACTACGCCTTATGACGAACGGAGATATTGCCCGCATCTTTGAGCGCATAGCGCTTATTTTAGAGCTTCGTGGGGATGAGAACCCGTTTCGCATCCGTGCCTATGAGCGTGCGGCGCAGAACATTGAAAATCTTTCGATGCATCTGTCCGATGTCTATCGCGATGGAGGAATCAAAGAATTGAAAAAGATTCCAGGTATCGGTGTCGATCTTGCGCTGAAGATTGAAGAACTTGTGACAACTGGGAAGCTCGCTTACATGAAAGAAGTGGAGAACAAAGTGCCGATCGGACTCTTGAAACTTCTGGAAATTGAAAGTCTTGGTCCAAAGAAGACAAAATTTCTGTGGCAGAAGTATAAAGTGAAAGATATGGATGACCTGGTTGCGCTGATGCACTCGGGAAAACTTCTCAAAGAAAAAGGATGGGGTGAGAAGTCGATCGCAAATGTTCTTGCAGGTGTTGAGCGTCACGGAAGATCTTCCGGGCGGGTGTTGCTGCCGGTAGCACTGGAAACAGCTGAAGAGCTTGTTTCAGCACTGCAGAAGTCGAAACTATGTGATCGGATTGAAATCGCAGGAAGTCTGCGACGTCGACGTGAAACTGTGGGAGATATCGATATCTTAGTAACGAGCAAGAAGCCGGAGAAGGTTCTGGATTTCTTTACGACATTACCTCAGATCGAGAATGTGATCGCACGAGGACCGACCAAAGCGAGCGTACATCTGCTCTCAGGTTTGCAGGCAGACTTGCGTGTGCTCGAACCGGATGTCTTCGGCGCTGCGCTGCATTATTTTACGGGAAGCAAAGATCATAACGTGCAGATTCGAAAGATCGGCATCTCCAAAGGTGTTACGATTTCTGAATATGGTGTCTTCAAAGGAACGGCGAAAGCAAAAGGGAAGCTCGTTGCTGCAAAAACAGAGGAAGACGTGTTTCGCACGGTCGGATTGGCCTATATCCCACCTGAATTACGTGAAGATCGTGGCGAAATACTCGCTGCTGCAAGCGGAAAACTCCCGAATCTTATCGAAGAGAAGGATTTGAAAGGGGACTTGCACATGCACTCCACATTCAGTGACGGATCAGCGTCGATTGAAGCGATGGCAGAAGCTGCGAAAGAACGCGGACATGAATATATCGCTATCACCGATCACGCATCGTCGATGGGCATGGTGAAAGGATTAAAAACGACGAACATCAAAGAATTTTTGAAATCCATCGAACGTGCACGGAAAAAAGTGCCCGGTATTCAAATTCTTGCAGGAACCGAAGTAGATATCGGCCCAGACGGCACGTTGTATCTAGACGATGATATTCTGTCGCAGCTCGATATCGTTGTTGCGTCGGTGCATCAATACTTCAAGCAATCGCGTGAAGAAGCCACAAAACGACTCGTGAAAGTACTCAAGAATCCGTATGTCACGATCTTAGGTCATCCAACCGGACGATTGCTGGGCAAACGCGATGGGATCGACGTTGATATGGAAGTGGTGCTGCAAACCGCACTGCAGACCGGTACGTGGATTGAATTGAATGCATCCCCTGATCGTTTGGATCTTTCCGATGTGTATCTCAAGCGCGCGAAAGAACTTGGCGTATCGATCGTCATTGATTCCGATTCTCATTCGATTCGTGGATTCAATTATCGATTCGGGATTATGACGGCGCGCAGAGGATGGATCGAAAAAGAAGATGTGATCAATGCACTCCCTTGGAAGAAATTCGAAAAGGAATTAGCGAAACGAAAGAAGGCTACGCCTTGATGTACGTGCGGTTGATCTGCAAGCTGATGAACCCAACTGCAATCAATGCAAAGCCTGCAAGAATGAGTGCCAACGGCCAACCAAGTTGGCTTTGGAAGTACTCGCCGCTGATCTTAATGATGTAGGCCATAACAAAGATCGAGCCAATGGAAAGGAGGCTGCGGCTCTTGAGATAGATGCTCAAAAAGACAACACCGAGTGCGAGTGCCGGATAGACGAGTTCCCAGAACATATTCTGATTTGGAGCGTATCCACCCAATGCGAGTGCGGCACCTAGGAATCCGAGTGATCCGAATGAGTATAATGCTCCGGCAAGTACATCCTGTTTTGTATTGTCGAATGCATATCCAAGCAACATGTACGTGATTCCCACGATCAAGATGCGATACTCTGCGAATTCACCAAAGCTGTATTGGAAAGAGTCACCGAGTAAGAATTGCGTGAAGGCAAAGAACAACCATGTGCCGTAGATCACACCAAAAACGATAAACAAATTACGCTTCGTCGCGTAGAAAGATCCGAGAACGCCAAGCAGCACGATGAAGCTGATGATGCTTTGGATACCCGATGTACCCACATCAAAGCTGTTTTCTCTGAGCGCAACACCGATACCTAAGGGAACCAAAATCCCCGAAATCGTGAAGAAGATAGAATCGAGTGTTTTGAATCGTTCATCGTCGAGGAATACAGTTCCAAGAACATATGCAGCAATGCCTGAGCCAAGCGTTACAAGAATACGTGTGACGGAGTTGAGTGCAGGCCAGTTTTGCCAGATCAACACCACGATACCTATCAACACGATCAATCCACCGATGAGATACAGCACGCGTGTGAGCTGTGGTGCATCGTGGCTTTTGCGTGCATTAAACGCGCGCAAGAGGTCCATGCGAGTAAGAGTTCCTGCCTCAGCGGCGTGGGTTACGGCTTTGAGAAGTTCTGATTTGTTCATAAGGTTTAGGGAAGAATCCAGCCGACGAAGCGGAAGTTGTAATAATAATCATTGTTGTTCGAGATGTTCAGACGCTTGCCGGCGCTACGACCACGGATGTACCACGTGTTGTAACTATCATTCGGCCCAAAAATATCAAAGATACCGCCGTTTCCACCGCGTGTAATTTCGTATCCGTCCGGTGAGAATTGCGCTCCATCGAGAGTCAGTTGTTCGGCTTCTTCTAGCGATATCTCACTTGCGGTATTCGTCTCGATGTCATATCGGAAAATGATCGGATCGGAGGGGGGGATTTTCTCATCAACGTATGGTGGTTCTTCCAAAACGATTTTTCCTTCACGGACGACTGCAAGACGATAGACATTCCAGTCACTTGTCGAATAGACGAAGTCGTATGTTGGTGCGTAAAACATTCCTGGAATGTAAATCGCCAATGCGACTAGGATGACCATGACGACAGGGACAGAGAGCGCGATGATGAGGGATGCATTCTTTTTGCGAGCCATATCCTGCATTCTAGTCGTATTCTTCGGTTTGCTCAATCATTTGGTCGGAATCACATGCAACGGAACCATCTTTCGACTATGCTCTCCGCATGCTCCTGTAGCTCAGCTGGATAGAGTACCTGGCTTCGAACCAGGGGGTCGCAGGTTCGAATCCTGCCGGGAGCACCATTCTAGATAAAAGACACATAACCCGCTCTTCGCGATGATTTTTGTTCCCCTCGGGGGGATTTCGATTTACACTGAATGACTATGGCTTTTTATGACCAGTATAAGGAACAGTTGTTTGATACGGACGTCGATCTCGATCTCGTGCGTCGAGATATTGCGAACACGAGCATCCTGAATGAAATTTCCGATGAAGTGATCGAAGGACTTTCAGAAGACAATGATCTCTTTGCGCTCTTTCGCCGAGCACATAACACCGAAACATTTCTTACCTATCTAACATCGCGATTGGGTGTTCGAACGAAACTTCGATTGGTGCTTGAAACACCGCTCTCGGAAGTAATAGATCCCGAAGATGACGCACTGGAAAATATCCAACTGGCGAGAGAAGACGTGACGCACGAGATCAGAAATCAAGCTACGGATAGATTCATACGATCTCTAAGCAGTGACGTGCGCGCCAAGCTCAGGAAGGAAATCGGTTATACCGAAAAAGGAACACGTCGTGATGAGATCTATGCACGCATGGCTGATATCTTGCTTGATGCGTTGAACAAAGAGTTCGGAGAAGGGTGATTACCACTGCGCGTGAAATGTTCCCGGTTTGTCCGTGCGTTCAAACGTATGTGCACCGAAGAAATCGCGTTGTGCTTGAATGAGATTTTGCGGAAGGCGAGCAGTGCGGTAGCCATCGAAAGAACTCAGTGCTGCGCTCATGGATGGAACCGGAATTCCACGGCCGACAGCCATGCTGACCACACGTCGCCATGTTTTCTGATTGTCACCTTCAAACATCGAACGCAATTCTTTCTGTACCGCTGCATCTCCGGTGAACATTTTCTGATATTTCGGCAGCAGTCCTGAACGGATGATGCAGCCGCCGCGCCAGATACGTGCAATCTCCGGAATGTTCAAATTCCATTCTTCTTCTTTGCCTGCGACAGACATAAGCAGAAAACCTTCTGCGTACGCAGAAAGAATCGAGAGCGTCAGTGCGGTTTTCACGGATGCAATCAATTGTGACTTCTCAAGCACTCCTTCGAGGAGTGCAGGCTGCATTTCGCTGCTTCGCTGCACACGGAAATCTTTTCCAGAAGAAATGATGCGCGCATCCACTGCGGCGGTGATGATCGGAATAGCAACGCCGTAACTCATTGCGGCATCCGTCGTCCATTTACCTGTTCCTTTCTGCCCGGCTTTATCAAGAATCAGATCAATCAGATCCTTGCCCGTCTCATCATCTTTCTTTTCGAAGATCTTCGCCGTGATTTCGATCAAGAACGACTGCAAGTTTGGATCCTTGTTCCATTCGGCAAACGTCTCTGCGAGTTCTTTGTTCGAAAGTTTCCCAAGATCCTTCAAGAGATGATACGACTCCGCGAGGAGCTGCATGATGCCGTACTCGATGCCGTTATGAACCATCTTCACGAAATGTCCTGCACCTCCGGGGCCGATGTGCGTGACACAAGTGCCTTTCTCGCCGTCACTTGCTGCCATCTTTGTCAGTAGTGGTGCAATTGCTTCGTACGCAGCCTTATCACCTCCGGGCATCATGCTTGGACCGTTCAGTGCACCTTCTTCACCTCCGGACACACCCATACCAATGAAGTGCAACCGATGATCGCGTAATGAAAGTTCACGTCGCACGGTATCTTTGTAATGACTGTTTCCGGCATCAATCAACGTGTCACCCTTTTCGAGAAGGGGAACGATTTCAACGAGCATATCATCGACGGCTTGTCCGGCTTTTACCATCAATACAATCGTACGTGGCGGCTGAAGTTTCTGAATAAATTCTCCGATGGAATCTGCCGCGACAAATGTTCCTTCAGCGCTGTGCGCTTTCATAAATTCTTTCGTCTTTTCGATTGTTCGGTTAAAGACTACGACTTCCGCACCGTTGCGCGCAGCATTGCGTGCGAGGTTTGCTCCCATCGTGCCGAGGCCAACAAGTCCGAGTTGCATATTATTTCTTCGAAACTTTTTCCCAGTCCTCCTGGAATTTCTTCAAACCGATGTCCGTGAGGTTGTGATTCGGTAATTTTTTGAAGACATCGTATGGAATCGTCGCGATGTGTGCACCGAGCATGGCAGCATCAACGATGTGACGCGGATGACGTGTGGATGCAACAAGTACTTCTGTCGCAAAGTTGTGCTGACTCCAGACAGCCATGATTTCGGCGATCAAACCCATTCCATCTTCTGCGATGTCATCTAGTCGTCCGATGAATGGACTGATGATCGTTGCTCCGGCTTTCGCTGCAAGCATTGCCTGTGAAACCGAGAACACGAGCGTGACGTTCGTTTTGATCCCTTTCTTCGAGAAATAACTGACAGCTTTGAGTCCTTCGGTTGTCATCGGAACCTTCACGACGACGTTCTTGTGCCACTTGGCATATTCTTCACCTTGTTTCTTCATGCCTTCGAAGTCGGTTGCCGTGACTTGCGCACTGACGCACGAAACGAGTTCACACATTTTCAAAATCACATCTTTAAAGTCTTTGCCTTCTTTGGCGACGAGACTTGGATTGGTAGTAACACCGTCGAGTGTGCCCCAAGCGGCGATCTCCGCGACTTGGTCGACGTTGGCTGTATCAAGGAAGAGTTTCATGCACGCACTATAGCCTTCATTGACTTTATATGAAAATAATGTCATGATGATTTTGTCGTTTGTGTCTCTTCATTCAGGAAAACGAAAGGAGGTTTTTGGATGGAACCACCCCACGACGACGTCGCTCAAACGTCATCTTCCAAGCTTACACGCTTGGCGAAAGACCAATGGGCGATGATCTGTTTCTTCTTAGTTTCCGGTGCCGGATTAGTCATCAATATGTTCTGATCCCAGGAACGCGAAGAAGCGATGTGTGCCGGATGTGCCCTTCACCGGGCATGTCCGGTTTTTTTGCGTGTTATACTGCTCGGTATGCCGTTGAAGCTCTCCAAAACTGTGCTGCAGGATTACGCCAAGGCATCCAAATTGGAATGGATCGAAACTAATGGTCTCGGTGGCTTCGCCTCGGAAACAGTGCTTGGTTCCCACAACTGGCGCTATCACGGATTACTCTTCGCCAGTTTCAAACCTCCGACGCATCGCGCGTTACTCCTTTCACGCATCGAAGAATCGATCATCATCAATGATGAACGCTTTGAACTCTCGACAAATCAATATGACGGCACTGTTCATCCTGAAGGATACACATATCTGACATCATTCACGCTCGATCCATTTCCCATCTGGGAATACACGATTGGAAAAATCAAACTGAAGAAAACGATTTTCATGACACATGGAAAGAACGAAGTATCAGTCATGTTTGAATTGATATCCGCACCTGCCAAAACATCGATTCAGCTTCATCTGAAGCCAATCGTCGCATTTCGTGATTTGCACAAAACCACCCAAGAAAATCAGCTCTTCAATGCCGAAATTCTCGAGAAGCCAGAGTGCCTGGTCATCCGCCCGTACGAAGAATTTCCACCGATGTCACTGTTTTCAAATTCCATCAATTTTTCGATCGACGGCCGCTCGTGGTACAAGCGTTTCTATTACGAACGCGAAGTCGAACGCGGACACGATGCGTTTGAAGATCTCTTTGCCATCGGCGATCTCACCTTCGATCTCGCGAAAACAAAACCGGCATTCCTGACGGCCAATACGGAGATCGGAGGAAAGATGACACTGACCCAGGTGAAAACGGCAATGAAGAAAGAGAAGTCCCGTCGTGACAAACTCGTGAAGAAAACCGATTCCGAGCTCATCAAAGTACTCAAGCGCGCCGCTGATCAGTTCATCGTGCAGCGAGACGGCAAAGCAACAATCATCGCGGGATATCCATGGTTCGCCGATTGGGGTCGTGACAGTTTCATTTCTCTCCCAGGTTTACTCCTCACGACAGAACGCTATGACGAAGCACGCGAAGTGATTCTCAATTTCTTGGAACGCATGCAACAGGGGATTATCCCGAATACATTTCCGGAAAAAAACGAAGCGCCGCTCTACAACACCGTCGATGCATCTTTGTGGCTGATTCATGCGGTGGATCAGCTGATTCTCAAAACGAAAGATACGAAGTTTTTGATGAAAGTGTTCCCGATGCTCAGGCAAATCATCGATTCGTACGAGAAGGGAACGTTCAACGGTATTCAGATGGATCCGAATGATTTCTTGATCACACAAGGTGCTGATGGTCTCGCGCTGACATGGATGGATGCCGTCGTTGACGGTCATGTCGTGACACCGCGTCGCGGCAAAGCTGTGGAGATCAATGCGCTCTGGTACCGCGCATTACGCTCCATGCATCGTATGGCGAAGCGCATCGGCGCACGTGAAGTCTCGGAAATCTACGAAGGACTCGCCGATAATGTGCGGGAAAGTTTCACGAAAACATTTTGGAATGAAGAGCAGCAATGTTTATTCGATTGCGTCGATCCTTCCGGAGGAAAAATTGCAGAGATCAGACCCAATCAGATCTTTGCCGTGAAACTGAGTGACGATCTCCTCATGCCCGAACATCGCTTTGCGGTTGTGAATACGGTGCGAGAGAAGTTACTAACACCCGTCGGATTACGCTCACTCTCGTCCGATCATCCTGACTATCGTAAAAACTATCAGGGAAATTTGTTCGAACGTGACAGTGCGTACCATCAAGGAACCGTCTGGGGCTTCCTGATGGAACCGTATGTTGGAGCGCTCTTCCATGCGTTTGGAGATTCCTTCAAAACAAAAAAAGAAGCCCGCATGCTTTTGAAGAACATGGAGCCACATCTTCTCGATGCATGCATCGGGCAGGGGAGCGAGATCTTCGATGCCGAAGCACCGTTTGCACCTCGCGGGTGCCCTGCCCAAGCATGGACGATTGCAGCGATGCTGCAGATTGCAGACGAACTTAGGCAGTCTTTCTGAAAGCCTTGATGAGGATCAACAAGATCACAGCACCGATCGTGGCCATGACGATGTCACCGAGGAGGCCGTAGGTTGTGAAGCCGAATGCGCGGAAGATGAATCCTCCGATGAGTGCACCGACCATACCGACGATCATGTCACCGATGAGACCGAAGCCCACACCTTTGACCAGAATGTCCGCGAGGAAACCTGCAATAAGACCGATGAGGAGAAACCAAAGAATTTCCATAAAGAGGTAGGGGAAGAGGAAAATAGAAAGAAGCCGATGATGTCGATTTACGTGAACGCTTTGAAGATGAGGTACACGAATGCCCAGCCACCACCGAAGAGCATCGCGATGATCAAAGCTTTAAACAAGGTCTTGATCATGAGGAGCGGGGAAAACCTTTATTATACGGATAGCATTAAAAAAGGGAAGCAAATTTCTCATCACTGAGTAGTGCTTCCCTTTCTCGTATCGCTGTTTAGTATTTCGTAAAGCAGGAGAGATCGAACTTCGTGACTTGGTATCCGGCACCCATATCTTTCATAATCTGATTGATCTCGTCGATGAGTCCTCCATACAACGGACCGCTGCTTGGGCTATGGTGCGTCGAGAGCAATGCGAGACGGTTATTGATCACAAGGAAGACTGAATCTCCCGAATCTCCCGTGATAATAGGAGTTTCAAAGCTGTCGAAGTGCATCATCGGGCGGATCATCTTTGGCGCAGGTCCGTACTTGATGGACTGCGAACCGTCGAGATTGTTCATGGTGATGCGATAGGGTGCGTAGATGGCTTTGTCCGCGCCGATTTGGAAAAGCTCGCTGACGATCGCTCGGTCTTTCTGATTGAACATCAGAATCTTCGTAAGAGAAGGCACGATCATTCCTGGCTGAAGTGGCTTAAAGTATGCATACATATCTTCTTCCGAGATGATCGGGTAATATGCAATGGAAGACGGAACATCGGAATCCAGGAGTCCTACCATTCCATCACTGCCGGGTACTTTCTGCTTGGCGACGAGTGTGCGAGTCACAAAATTATTGTCTTTGTCGACGAAGCCGATCTGTTTGCCAATAGCGATCTGATAGTGATCTGCGAACACGATATGTCGGGGGCTGATCAGGGTACCAGCTTGTCGGAATGTTCCTTGAGAATTCCACGGTGAGATACCCGTGAGGTCGAGTGGTTTTTCACCACGCGCCGTCCATACTGTTTTGCTGCGCTTCCAGCCGATTGTTGTTGCTTCACGCTTTTCCCACACATTGTACGTTGTTGCAGAGGCTTGAATATCATTGATGCGACTATCGATCTGATAATTCAAATCGGTCATCAGATCCGTTGAGAAAGGATTGATGCACTTCGATGGAATCGACGAAGAGGAAGAACTGGAGGTCGCTCGGCAAATACGCAGCGTATTCGGAGTCGTTACATACGTTCGTAACGTCGCGGTGTCGAGCTCGTTGATATAGCCGTTTTTATCGAGATCGTACGACTGGCATTTGGCTTTCGTCGCAGGATCCGAAACATAGGCACAGATTTTCTGCGCGGTAGTATTTTCGATATACGAACGAATCGTAATCTCATCCAATGACGTAAGAACTCCATCGCCTGTCACATCCATAAATCTACATTGCGCAAAAGCGTCTGTCGGATTTTCTCTGCAGATTTTCAGTGTATCTGCATCCTGCGTATAAGATCGGATTACAAGAACATCAGATGTATTAACACGTCCGTCTTTGTTTGCATCGAGCTTCTGACACGTGTTGAAAGCATCTCCCGATGCGCTCTGACACAATTTTGGAATATTCGGATCCTGCATTCCCGCGCGCAACTGCAGTTCGTCATCTGTATTGATCATGCCGTCTCCCGTTATGTCCATATTAAGACACGTTTGCCATTCGTCCGTCATGGATGTGGTTTGTGCCACCTGTCCGGTAAATCTTGTATTAACTGAATACGATGCCCCAAGCGCGGTGACAATGAGTAATCCACAGAGGATTTTGAGACGATGGTTCATGGATTTGGGTGTGAAAATATTTCCTCTCATTGTATCATTTTTGGCTTCCTTTTGCAAGAATTCCCATCTTTCACAATGCGCTGTACACTGCCTCGGTATGTTTGCTCACCTCGCTACCGATCTCACGCCGTATCTTCAGCACTATGGTGCATTAGGCGTTTTTCTCGCCAGTATTATCGAAGAAGTCATCGCACCGATCCCTTCGACTATCGTCGTTCTTTCGAGCGGTTTTTTTCTGGTTCCGGAAAATGCAACCATTCTTGAGGCAGTCGCACACGTCGCATTGAAAGTTATGTTGCCGGCATCACTCGGTATCACACTCGGTTCGCTGTTTCCGTATTACTTGGCACGACTTGGAGAAGACATCGTTGTCGAACGCTTCGGCAAATTTCTTGGTATCAATCGACAGATGCTTCGTGATGCGGAGAAATGGTTTTCCCGCGGGCATGCGGATGAGTGGATTCTGCTCTTTGCACGCACGATTCCGGTGGTTCCATCAGTTGTGATTGGCGTCTTCTCAGGTTTATTTCATATCCCATTAAAAGAATTTTTGCTCTACACCTTCCTCGGAAGTTTGTTCCGCACATTCATTCTTGGGATGCTGGGATGGTCCGTCGGCCGTGCATATTTTGAATATGCAGATCAGCTGTCATTCATGGAAAACATCGTGCTGGTTCTGATCGGTGCAGTCTGTGTTGGTGGCTTCCTGTGGTGGGTGAAATTTTTGAAGCAGCGAAAGAGTCGAAAGAAGATTTCGTAGAATATCAAAACAATGGTGGAGCTATGGGGATTCGAACCCCAGACCTCTTGCATGCCATGCAAGCGCTCTAGCCAGCTGAGCTATAGCCCCATATTTGAATAAATGGTGTGCCCGATAGGATTCGAACCTACGACCCCCAGCTCCGCAAGCTGATGCTCTATCCAGCTGAGCTACGGGCACACAAAGCGGGCTAAAGAGTACCAGAGCCGAAATCCCTGC
>JALHMU010000018.1:0-2528 GCA_022843885.1 Candidatus Peribacteraceae bacterium
GCTGATGATTTCCTTCTTCGTGCCGATGCACGTAGGAGCTGATACTGTCACGTGTTCCATCACGGCACTCGATACGGTGGCCGGTCTCGGCACAGAAGTAGAGGCATCACGTTGTGAGAAAAATGACACGATGTCATTGACACTGATCACGACGCAAGGACAAGAAACAGCATTCACATTGAAGACAGATGCATCGGGAAACGGACGCGTATCGATTCCAAGCAATCTTCTTTCTCGAGCAGGAACGTATTCCATCGAAACACCAAAAGGATTGATTCGTTTTGAAGTCTTGTCTGATGGTCCGGATGCAACAAAATCATTTTTGACCGCCGACAAAACAAATATTCAAAGCAATGGATCAAACGGCGCAACTGTCACCGTGACGCTGCGTGACCAATTTGGAAACGCACTCTCGGGCCGTCCTGTTGCATTGCTCAGCAACCGCATGCAGGACCGCATTTCTGCCGATGCGAACGAAACGGACAGCCAAGGTGAAATGTCTTGGTCCGTCACGAGCACTCTTCCAGGTGTCATGACGCTCACGGCATACGACATCTTGAGCTCTGTCGCGATTGCAGAACGCAGCGAGATTCGTGTCGGAAATTCTTCTGCAAGTACGTTTGATTCTTTCAGCGCAGCGCTCACCGGCACCGAACGTGGTGGTGACTTCGGTGCGCTTGATCATTTCAATGTCGAAATTATCGGCCGCGACACATTGCAAGTAAACGAAGATGTCAGCGTGGAAATCACTGCACTCGATAGTGATGACAATGTTGTACAGGATTACGTCGGAACAATCGTCTTCAGTTCGACTGACTCGCAGGCAGTTCTTCCGGGAAACGGACAGATCACCTTCAAACCAGCGGAACTCGGTGTGAAGCGCATCTCACTCGGACTCACGTTCCGTACAGCTGGTGAACAAACACTGCTCGTGCGCGATCTGCAGTCTGCAGCACAGGGCAAAGCAACGATCACCGTTACACGTGGTCCAGGCGGCAACGCCACAGGTGATATCGAAATCATCTCACCCGAACAAGATGCTCGTGTGTCCTCCCCTACTGTTCTCGTTCAGGGAAAAGCACCAAGCCTTGTGAACTTGAAAGTTGTTGGTGGAAAAGTTGATGCCTTCGGCGAAAGTGATCCAGAAGGAGTCTTCCGCATTACAGTCGAACTCAATGAAAATCAGACTGACCACACCTTGTTCATCGTCAGTGACAACGGACGCTATCAGTCCGAGCCACATCACATCGTCCTTGATAAGAGCAAGCCCACGATCTCCAGTGTAACGTTCAGTCCGGAGACAGGCATCGCCGGTGAAGAAACGAAGATCATCGTGCGTGGTGAAGAAGGACTCGAATCCATGCAGGCATTCATCGGAACGGAAATAGTCGATATCATCGAAAAAACTGCCGGTGAATACGAAGGAACATTTACTGCGCCAAATCCGGAGATCTACGACGTGAAGATTACGGCGGATGATGCATCCGGAAATCAGACGGAAGTGCTCACCAAGTGGACGGTCAAACCAAGTGGAACAGAACGCGTGCAGAACGTGAAAGCCGAAAGCCGTCCGAACGCAGTGATGCTGACATGGGACGCCGTCCCTGGTGACGTTGCGCAATATAAGATCTACGTCGGTGAGGCGGAGGATGACTTCGGATACACACTCGAAACAGGATCACCGAATGCAACTGCACTCGTGCAGGGACTTGTTCCCGGAAAACCATACTTCTTCGCGCTGACTGCGATGAATCAAGACGGTATCGAGAGCACGGAAAAGAGCACTCCTATTATGGGCTCTGCGCTCGGCATGTCCGTCACGGTCACCCCAGGTCCGGAAAGCATCCTTCTTCAATGGGAAGCGCCAGCAGGTACGCCACTCGCGGGCTACACACTGGAATATGGAGTCGATCCGAATCAGTACACCGAGTCGCGCCTCATTAATGGTGCACTCAAGGCCTACACGATTCGTGATTTGATCAACGATGTCACGTACGAATTCCGTCTCACACCGGTCACGGTCGCAGGACAGAAGCTGACGGATCTCTCTGCAATCGTCTGGGGTACCCCGAACGGTTCTGGCTTCGGTGGCGGTGCAGTTGATCCTGTTCCGTCCATTCAAGGCGGCGGCTCCAGTTCAAGCCTCCACGGTGGCGCTCCGATCAAGAATCCGCCATACCAACCAGGTTCAGGTCTTCCGAATATGATTCTGTGGTCGCTTGCAGCATTGGTTCTTGTTGGAACCGGATTCACGCTGCACAAGCGTCGTCAGCAAAAAATCGCTCATTCGTTTATCCGCGAGATGGATGAACGGTATACTCAATAATTCATGGCCACCAAACCTTCCATCACGACGCTATCGATCGGAGGTGCGACCTACGATTTGTTCGTACCTGTGAAAGAAAAAGTACACGCCAGTGATGGTGAGAAGTTTTTGCAGCTCAAAAGCGGTGCGAAAATCACGATCGAAGGCATGCTCGAAACTGTGGGTGGCGGTGCCGCGAACAGTTCTGTCGGACTCTCACGTC
>JALHMU010000018.1:2538-14530 GCA_022843885.1 Candidatus Peribacteraceae bacterium
GCGCGCTTTGCCGGCGTCCTCGGTGCAGACGGATGGGGTGAAAAACTCCAGCATGCACTGACAAAAAATTGCGTCGATGTGTCCGCTGCAACAATCGTCGATAATGAAACGAGCGGCTTCTCGTTAATCCTGCTTTTGAAAAACGGCGAACGAATTATTTTCAATCATCCTGGAACCAACGAACACTTGCACGACGTCACCTTCGACAAAGTTGCGATGCTCAAAACCGATGCGGTCTATTTGAACCGCTTGAGTGAAACAGCATGCACGATCGAAAATGACATCTTGGAAATGTTCCGCATGAATCCTGCTTTGCACCTCACTTGGAATCCGGGTGGTTGCCAATTGGATGAAGGAATGGATGGACCAGATAAGAAGGAATTACTGAAATTCACAAACATTTTGCTCCTCAATAAAGAGGAGGCACAAAAATTCACGGGCAAAAAAGATATCAAAGCCGCGATGCAAGCATTGCTCGAACATGGTGCGAAAATTGTGGCGGTAACAGATGGTGAAAATGGTGCCACAGCAACCGATGGAGAATCACTCGTGCACTGCCCTGCTCCAAAGACGAATGTCGTGGATGCAACAGGTGCGGGAGACGCTTTCGGCGTCGGCCTTACGTGGGCTATTTTACAAGGGGAAACGTTGCCAAATGCACTCAAAGCAGGTACACTAAATTCGATGAGTGTCCTGGGTGCAATCGGTGCCCAAACCGGACTTCTCACTGACTCGGAAATGCGCGAAAAACTCGCACACGAACCGATCGACATAGAAATCACTTCCTGGAACAGCCGTTAATTCATTTTCATTTCTTTCTCGCCCGAAACATGTCAGACGATCAGTTGCTCGCCATTCAAGAACTTCTCGATAACGCATCTTCATCCTTGAAGACGGCACAAAGCATGCTGCGTGATTTGACCGGCATCAGTGACCCATCACGTGAACGCCTCAGCCTTCGTGCTACGTCCTACAATGCGACATCCGCTGACTTGGCGAACTCAAAAGTTGTGGAAGGTATTTTCGACGGACAGAACATGGTCGATGTAAATGGTCAGACATATCCGATTCCAGCGAACTACGCTTCGAAGAGTAAGTTGATCGAAGGTGATGGCATGAAGTTGACGATCACAGACGAAGGCAAATTCATCTATAAGCAAATCGCTCCTGTAGAGCGCCGCACGGTTGTTGGTTCGCTCATTCAGGAAGATGGACAGTACAAAGTCCTCGCTGAAGGCAAAGCATTCCGCATTCTGCTCGCATCTGTCACGTTCTACCGCGCTGAAGTCGGCGATCAGGTCACGATCATCTTGCCGAAGGATGGACCTGCAAACTGGGGTTCTGTCGAAGCTGTGATCCCAAAGCACCTGCTTGAAGCCGCTGCCAAAGCCACGATGGCTGACGAAAGCGTTGCGCCAACCAAGAAGCGTCGCAGCAAGAAAACGGACGATGGTGAGCTGAGTCCAGAAATGTAGTAGACGAACCGAGTGCTTTGGATATCGAAATATTTCCAACGTCGGTCTTTTTCTGTACCCTAAAAATCCATGCGCATCTCCGCTCGTTTTTGGGCTCCGGTTCTCGTCGCGATTCTGATCGTAGGAGCGACCGGCGGTATTTTCTTGTGGCAGATCGACAACTCCATCGCAATCATCGAACACACTGCAACCTCCATTCAAGAAACCGGACGCAATTGGCTCAAGCCGATCCGCGCTGTACGCTCATCCAGTGGCGAAAATGAGGCTGCCGCACTCGCATTCCTGCGTCAGGGTGAAATCGAACTGGCACAAGGATCGCTGGAACGTGCTGAAGGTTTATTCACACAAAGCGTCGATGCCGGTGGTGGTGTCCCCGCTCTCAGAAAGTTGATCGCCGTGCAGGTCCAACGTCGCAAATACAATGAAGCCCGCCAAACACTGTCGAGCTTGAAAAAAGAAGATGACGATGAAGATATTTTCCTTCTCGAAGGACTGCTCGAACTCCGCTCCGGAAACAAAGATGACGCTCGTCGCATGTTCGATACAAAACAGAATGATCCAGACGGACAGTACGGTCTTGCCATCATCGCACTCGTCGAAAAAAGAAATGATGAAGCCTCAACATTGCTTCGTACTGTTGCGGAAAGTGAGGATCCCACACTGCGAACATATGCGCGTTCGATCTTGCATGCGTTCACCGAGTTCGCACTCTTCCCTGAAGGAAAAGCAACGCATCTCGAAACGTTGATCGGTCGCGCGCTCGCCCAAGTGAACGAATGTGAATTGGCATTGCCGCTGCTCACCGAAGTTGTGACGACAGAAAATGGATACCGTGACGCGTGGATCGTAAAAGGATTCTGTGAATTCTCGACCGAACGCACCAACGACGCACTCATTTCTTTGGAGCATGCGTACAACTTGGATCCAGAAAAACCCGAAACCCAATACTTCCTGGCGCGCACGTATAATGCACTTGGAGACCAACAGAACGCTGTCACGTTTTTGCAGTATGCGATCGTAAACGGCTTTGAACCAGAACGTGAAGCACGCGAATTGCTCGCAACATTTGCGATAAACAATGGCAACAGTGATCTTGCTCTTGAACAATTGCGCGCACTCGCCGAAGAAGAAAACAGTGACATCGGTGCGTACGAAAAATTCATTGCGCTTGCAGTGACTGTTCCATCACGCGCAGAAGATGCCTATCAACTCGCACTCGTCGCACGGAGCAAATGGCCGGATGATGTGGCGACATTGGCACTGCTCGCGGAAGCAGAGATCGGAACCGGAAGACTCTCCGATGCGGAAGCACATTTGAATCAAGCATTGAATATCGATCCGACAAACAGCCGCGCGCTCAAGGCGCAGGAACTCTTGAAGAACATGCCAGAGGTGCCAAACTTATAAATAACAAAAAAGCCACTCGCGTGGCCTTTTTGTGTTTATGTTTGTCTCCTGAAGCTATCAACGATTGGTATCAGAGACAACGATCGCTGAGCCTGTAAACGGAGAACAAAATGGGAGAGGAGTCCCGAATCCCTGCCTTGCTTTGGCCTCTTGTTTCTCCTCGTGGCCTCACGAAGTCCCCGGACCGGTTCGCCACGCGATGCCAAAGGCTTCGGGGGAACACTGGGGAGAAGGGGGGTGCAATTCGTAGCGCTTCCTCGCAGATACGAACCGTCATTGCAGAGCAGAGAGAAGGATAGGGACGGAGATGCATCTCCATCCTTCTCTCTACGGATGTCTTGGGAATCCTCATCGCAATCGGTGGTGTGAGTGAGCGGGGGGAATCTTTTGGGTGGCTCCGGAGCCGGATGTATTACTTTTCCCCTATGTGTGTTTCTGTGAAGTGTTTGTATTGATCTCCTCTCCGGACCGGTCGCTTAGGTTCTGCGTGAAGAAATCTGGCTATCATACTCAGCCTAAAGAAACCCGCAAGTTTCTGGTGTGGTGCTTTCATAGAAATGTGTTGTGAATACATTTTGTATTCGAACGGATTTGCCCTTGTACAAGCCAAAAAACCGATTATACTGCCCTCGTGATTAAGGTCTTCAAATCCCCACTGGCAAGAGGCATCATACTCGGAGTTGGCTCAGGACTCGTCCTCGTTCTTTTTCTTGGAATGGGTGTATTTGTCGCAACACGAGGAGGGCAAACGTTCGCTTCTCAGCTCCCGCACGAACCGACGATTGCCTTTATTCGAACGGATAATGAAATACGACTCCAAGAACTTGCCGAGACATTCGGCATTACAGTAGAAGCGGGCAGTATTCCAAAAGGAATCGTAGAAGCTGCAATCGTGGAAGACAACGCCGGCCGGGGGTGGATTCTCCGTTCGGACGTAACGAAGCAAATCTCTATGTCCGATCCTCGCTGGAACTCTTTGCTGAATGCTCAAACCGACGTTCTCGCGGATACGGAGATTTTCAAAGCTACGAATCGAGATCGATCCCTCTATAAAGAGTGGATTTACACCACGATTCCGACAATCGAGAATCTTTCTCCTGAAGAACAAACCGTTTTGACATCCCTTTCCAAAGTAAAAGCTGTCCTCTCCCTCAGGAGTGAGAAGAGGGGTCTGCTCATCTTTGAAAAATACAATGCTGATCAAATCGTTTCCATCACAGGAAACCGAGTCGAAGGCCCGAATTCCATAACAATCAGCAATCCTGCCGCATTGCTTGGATCGGCAAGTGGTACCGATCTAACCGGTATGCTCGGAATAACTGAAGCAAAACTACGTTCGATTCTACCGTTGAGCGGAAGTGGCATGCCGACCATCGCTGAACTGATGCAACAACCGATCTCCATCGCCTTCGCAGACAATGCGAGCGGCACCAGTATCTTTGCCACCATCACCACAACGCGCCTTCCAGAAAATCTCCTGGCCATGATTGGCTCACGTATCCCTCAGGGAGAAATCCGCCGCACCGAACTCAAGCCGGGCGTGATTCGAACGGATATCGTTCGTACCGATGCGATTCAGGAAGATATTCGCGGCTGGGCTGTCACGCCTCTCCAAGAGGGATGGTTCATCGCACAGAAAGAAGACGTGCTCGGCTTTGGAAACGATCGCACGCTGCTGCAAAGCACCATTCATGATATCGATGCCCGTGTCGTCGCTGAGGGCCAAGTCGATCTGCCACTCGTGCGCACCGGCCTCAAGGCGTTATTCCCCTTCTTTGCCATAGAAGCAGTCGATCATCCCCTCCTACGCTTCGTGAATTCGGATGCTTCGATACAATGGAGAAGTGCCGAAAACGGGCCAATCATTCGAACGGAGTGGCACCTGGAAAGCTAAAATCACTGGCAAAGAAAGAATCTTCGCGCTACGCTCCTGGCCACGTTTTCCTATGATCAAAGATTTCCTCAAACCGGCTAAGTATTTCTTCGCACTTTCGGGCGTTCTGATGGCTGCAAGCATTGTCTTGTTAGTTTACCCAGGCCCAAAGCTGTCGATTGAATTCACCGGTGGCACACGTATGGAGATCATCACTGGAGATTCGGTCACAGCGGAGCAGATTACGGCTGCCATCGGTACATTCGCTCCGGACTTGAACCCGGCAGTGAACCAGACTGATGTCGACACATTCCTCATCCGCACGAAGAACCTCACGAATGAAGAACATCAGGCATTGATCGATCAACTGAATGCCTCTCTCGGTCAAATCACAGAAACGCAGTACACGACCATTGGACCGACGGTCGGTGCAACATTAAAGAAGCAGGCTGTTTACGCACTCATTGCCTCCGTCATCGCGATCATTCTGTATATCGCGTGGTCCTTCCGTCACATTCCAAAACGGTACTCCAGCTGGCGTTTCGGTCTCGTTGCGATCGTCACGTTGCTCCACGACGTGCTCATCACAACTGGTATCTTCGTCATTTTAAGCCACACAACGAGCTTCGAATTCGATACGCTCTTCGTAACCGCGATGCTTACGATCTTCGGGTACTCCGTCAACGACACGATCATTATCTTCGACCGTATCCGCGATAACCTTGCAACGCAGGATCGCGGTGAAAACTTTGCAGTCATCGCCAATCGATCGCTTGTGCAAAGCGTCACACGTTCCATCTATACGAGCGGCGCCGTCATCATCATGTTGACCTGTTTGTTCTTCCTCGGAAGTGACAACATTCACTGGTTCGTCGGAGCATTGCTCGTCGGCATCCTCCTCGGTGGGTACTCCTCTCTCTTCGTCGCTACGCCACTCCTCGTCTACTGGCAGAAGCGCGACCGCCGCTAAACGCACATGTCTGAAACCGCCAAAACCGCAGGCTCCGCCGATTTTTCAATCACGATTGAGAAGCTCCCGAAGAATCGTCTTCGTGCAAAGATCGACGTGACGAAAGAACGCCGCGAGAAGGCTGAGAAGTCTGCCTTTCAGAAGCTTGCCGGTGATGTGAACGTGAAAGGCTTCCGCCCGGGCAAAGCGCCGGAGGATGTTCTGCGTGAACGCATCAATCCGGATGCCATCTTAGAACAGACGATCCGTGAACTCGTACCGGACATGCTGAAAGCGACATACGATCAGCAGCAGATTGATCCGATCATCGTCCCAAAGATTGATATCGTCACGCCCGATCCCCTCGTCGTTACGATCACGTTTACAGAAACGCCGGATGTGAAAGTGAAAGCGAGCGGATTGAAGATCGACAAGAAAGACCACAAAGTCGAAGCAAAGGATGTTGATCGCGTGCTGAAGGAGCTCCTCAAAGAACACAGTGTCGAAACATCTGTCGATCGTGCTGCGAAAGAAGGTGACGTCGTCATCTCTGACTTCAGCGGCGTTGATCATGAATCGAAACCTATTCCAGGAACTGATCTCAAGGCCTATCCGGTCAAGATCGGCTCCAAGACGCTGATCCCGGGTTTTGAAGAAGGTGTGATCGGGATGAAGAAAGGTGAAACGAAAGAACTCAAACTGACCTTCCCGGAGAAATATCACGCGGAACATCTCCAGGGCAAACCTGTCACGTTCACGGTGACGGCAACGGATGTGAAAGAAGTGAAAACTCCAGAACTCACGCAGGAATTCTTGAAAGCAAATCTTGGCACAGATAAAACGCCGGACGATCTCCGCAAAGATATCGAGACGAGTTTGATCTCACAGGAAGAACGTGTTGAACGTGATCGCCGTGAGAAAGCGTTCTTCGATGCCGTTGAGAAAGCGACAACGATTGATATCGCGGAAGAACTGCTCGAATCAGAAATGCAGAATTTGATCCGCGATCTGCAGCATCAGATGGAACATCAGAAGCTGACATTAGATGAGTGGCTCAAGCAAATCGGCAAGACCTGGGACGATGTGCAGAAAGATATTAAAGAGAATGCCAAGAAACGTCTGACTGTTCGCTTCGGCGTCCAGAATTTGATCAAGCAGAAGGAGATCGTGATCACGGATGAAGAAGTGCAACAGAAGATCGATGAAGAAATGAACTTCATTCCGCGCGAAGAGCAGGAAGAAATGAAGAATCACTATGCGAAGGGTCAACCGGGCTTCCAGCAGCTCAAATGGGAGCTGGAGATCAAGAAGCTGTTGGATATGTATCTGTAAATCGCATGTTCCGCGGCCAGGGAGTCGCCACTTTAAAAAAACCGCTATCCCGAAGGAACAGCGGCTTGGGTGCCTGTCCATTACGATCAGGCATTTTAGTTCGAGCTTTTGACGGCGATCTTGAAGTAGCTGGGAGCACCACGCATGTGGTAATTGCGAACGTGCACGCGATCGCCGGGCTTCAAATCTGTTTCACCAGTGATGGCCGACCCTGTGCTGTACACGGGCGTATGATAGGAGCGATACGTGATGAACGTCACTGTATCGACAGTTTTGACATCGACGACCCTGCCAAAGTGCATACCTGTATCGGACATCCGCACAAACACAGTTTCAGAACGATGAGAGCGATCTTCACATCCAAGTGCGCAAACCAGACACAAAAGACAAACAAAGAGTCTCATGTTTCTTTCCTCCTACTTGAGGGAACGATGCTGACAAAAAGCCCTCTTAGCCTAATTGAGGAAGAAGGAATGTCAAATCCACTTTACCTTCACTGTTCTCTCTGGATTGGCATTTTTAATCATGCGGCAGTTCGAGCGGTGCACCATCACTTCCCCACTCCGTGTCACGAATCCGCGAATAGGCGGTGGATTTGCGAGGAGATCGGCACTGCAACACTTCGCAAAGCGCAGCGGCATCTTCATACCGTCTTCAATCTCCACAATGTGCTGCCTGCGGCTCTGACGCACACTGCGTGCTGCAGTCGACGGTCGACGTGACTTCGTATGGATCTCCAGATGTCGGAAAGTTGTTGCCGTCTTCACCGCACCCATGCCAATTTTCACAAGAATATCTTCACGCTCATGCTTATTCAGTTCCTGACCATCGAATGTTTTGAGAAGCGTGAGATCAGGATCGAGCACCGGCAACTTTCGCTCTTTTAATTCCTGATTCAATCGATCGCGTCCAAGAACGATGAAATCTTCACGCTGCTTGCTCGCAAAGTAGTTCTTGAGTTTTGATTTGGCAGACGATGTACGAAGTTCTTCCAACCAACCCAAGCTCGGCTGCGCTTGTTTGCCGGTCACAATTTCGATCACGTCACCGTTTTCCAGACGATGAGAGATAGAAACGATATGTCCGTTCACTTTCGCTGCACGGAATGCGAGACCGATATCGGTATGCACGTTGAATGCGAAATCGAGCGGCGTTGCTCCTTCTGGCAATTCCACAACATCACCATGCGGAGTGAGTACGTAAATATGATCGGCCAGTTTGGACGGTGAGGCATCGTTCGTCGGCTTGGCATCAGCCAACCGCTGCTGCTGTTCCAAGATATTCTTGAGCTTGCCGTCATGCGCTGCTTTCTGCGTCGATCCTTTCTCCTTATAGCTCCAGTGCGCAGCCACACCATATGCAGCTTCGCGGTGCATTTTCTCCGTACGTATCTGCACTTCGATCATGAGTTCATGCGGCACGTTCGGAAGGCGCATCAAACACGTATGCAAACTTTGATACCCGTTCGGCTTTGGGAAGGAGATGTAATCCTTGAAACGATGTGACACAGATGTAGCGAGTTGATGAATGAGTCCAAGAGACTGATAACAATCACCCTCCGTCGGCACGATGACGCGCAATGCATACAAGTCATGCACATCACGCACGCTGGTGAGTCCTTTCTCGCGCATCTTCTGGAAGATGCTGTACGGATGTTTCTCGCGTGCATCGACCGTGGCTTTGATATTCTCTCGTGCAAGTGTGGCACGCAGCAGATCAACAATCGATTCCATAAAAAGACCATGCTCTTTGTGCAACGCATCCAACTGTTCCGTGATGCGCTCATGGTCCACGGGATATGCGACGACGAAAGCATAATCTTCCAAACGATGCTTCAAGCGATACATACCGAGGCGAGCCGCGACTGGCGCGAAGAGATCGAGGGCTTCACGACAAAGCTGCGCACGCACCGCCGGTTTCACGTCGGATATATTTTGAAGTGTGTAACAACGAATACACAGTTTCAACACAACAACGCGCACATCATTCGATACGGAAATGAACATCTTCTTCAAATCATCGATCGATCCTCGTCGATTGTGAAAATGGACGTGTGCAAGCAGATGAATGCAGCTGACGATTTCTCGAACCGCAGGTCCGAACTCCTCTTCTAACTGCGCCGCGGTCATGCGCTTCTTTTTAAAAACGTGCTGGAGCAAACAGGCGATAATCGTGTCTTCATCTGACCAGAACTCAAGCATCACGTTCAAAACACCGCAGACTTGGTCGATCAGTTTCTGATCCAAGAAACCGTGTCGATCGTCCCCATACAATGCTGTCGCGCGTGCGTACGCTTTTTCGATGCGTTTATGATCGATGTTGGGGAGCGCGTGACGCACTCTGTTTAAGACGGAAGCACTCGTCAACGAGGTGGCGGTGTCCATACGGTCCATCTGGATGCGATATGGTAACAGTTCTAACGCAGAAAATACCAGAATTTCGCGAGTTTCCGGGCTAAATAGGTCAATAGAGCTTGACTTTGGGCTCTCCGCACGTATACTTGGCACATCCGAAGACCGGAGGCATTAGGTCCCAGACCGAAGGTAAGCCCTCCCGAGGAATACAGCAGCGCCCACCCGGCCCCGGCTTGGTGTATCGTGCCGTGTTCCTCGCTGGTCTCCCGGACCAGCGATTTTTTTTTAGCCAAAAGGCTAATCCTGAGCGAGGCAAGTGCCGAGTCGAAGGGTAATCGCACTTCCTGCTTCTTTTTCTTTGAACTTATGGCTCTCACACGTGATCAAAAGGCAATCCAGCTGACAGAACTGAAGGAAAAACTTCAGAAGTCACAGTCTGTGATGTTCGCACATTATATTGGACTCACAGTGACGGATGTCACGAACCTCCGCAGCAAGCTCAAGGAAAAGGGTGCAGAAATGAAAGTCGGCAAGAAGACCCTCATGAAGATCGCCGCAAAGGAACTCAATATGCCTGAAGTTGCCGACGAAATGCTCGACGGTCCAGTGGCGTGTATCTTCAGCTACGAAGATCCGATCTCCGGTGCACAGGTCACACATGCCTATGCCAAAGATCACGCTCAAGTGGAGATCATTGGAGGTATTTTCGAAGGAAAAGTTCTCAACAAATCTGATGCACAGACATTCGCATCACTCCCAAGCCGCACGGTCCTCCTCGGCATCTTCGCCGGTATGATCCGCTCGCCACTTGTGAGCTTCGCATCCGCAATCTCCTCTCCACTTACGTCCTTCGCCCGTGCATCTTCTGAACTCGCGAAGAGCGGCAAGTTAAAAGCCGAATAATTCCCTTATTTCTTTTTTCCCATTTATCCCATGTCAGACACAGTTACGCTCTCCAAAGAAGAGCAAGCAGTCATCGACGCGCTGGAGAAGCTCAACGTGATCCAGGTCAACAACGTCGTTAAATTCATGGAGCAGTCCTACGGCATCTCTGCCGCAGCTCCAGTCGCCGCAGCAGCCGCTCCAGCAGCAGGCGCAGCAGCAGCTGAAGAGAAGAGCTCCTACAACGTTGAACTTGCAGACAGCGGCGCTCAGAAAATCGCCGTCATCAAGGTAGTCCGCGAGCTCACACAGCTCGGTCTCGGTGAAGCAAAAGCTCTCGTCGACGGTGCTCCAAAGATGCTCAAGGAAGGTGTCGCAAAGGCTGACGCCGACACATGGAAGAAGAAGCTCGAAGAGGCTGGTGCTAAGGTCAACCTCAAGTAGTCTTCCACTCTATCGCAATTCGAAAGAGGGCTTCGGCCCTCTTTTTTGTGGAGATGCTTCGGTCTGGTGTACGATGAATGCACTTTCCACCTCCCTATGACGTACGACGACTTGCTCACATTATGCAAACAGAGACATTCCGTTCGCACGTTTGATGAAACGGAATTACTCACCATCGATGATGTCACTCCGCTCCTGGAGTTGGCACGACTGGCTCCAAGCGTGGAAAATGCACAGCCATGGCATTTTTATCTGATTTTTGACGTAGGACTGCGAGCAAAACTTATGGAAACAAGTTGTTACGGCAATTTTATCCTGGGTGCCGCGGTATTCATCGTCGTCACATGCAATAAAGCTTCACATCCACAATCGACACATACGGTATGGAATCCTCGTGAACTGGAATTTTCTTGCGTCGCGGCGATGGAACACATCATGTTAGGTGCAACGGCGAAAGGCCTCGCGTCGAGCTGGGTATCGTTACATCACGGTCCTGCGCATGAAGTGTTGGGTCTCACGAACAAAGACGAAGTGGTGATTGGCGGTTTGATGTTGGGACATCCGAAACCAAGCGAACCGAAGGAAGCAGAACATAAGCGTAATCCTCTCAGCGATATCTACACGATTCGTTAAGCGGATTTGATCGGAGGGAGATCGCACACGACATTTTCAAGTGCTGTAGCGTGACGAGGGCGCACGCCAGATTTCCATTCTTCGATGGAGGTAAAGCTGTCATCGTACATACGTTTCACGCTGTCATCGGCATAAAAAGCGATATGTGGCGTCACAATAACGCGTTCGTGGCTGATCAATGTTTTATTTTCGGTGAAGTCTTTCTCGTGCTCGAGTACATCGAGCAGCGCATACTTCACCTTGCCTGATTCGAGAGCAGTAAGGAGTGCATCGGAATCGATGAGTTCGCCACGCGCCGTATTCACGAGAATCACTCCGTCTTTCATGGTACCGATGGATTTCGCATTAATCAGATGCTTCGTATCGGTATCGACGGGAATATGGAGGGAAAGAATATCGCTTTGTTTGAACAGTATTTCTAAATCGGTGTAGCGCACGCCATAGAAGGATTCGAGTGGTTCGGTACGACAGCGATCCGCCGCAAGAATGTGCATACCGAAGCCATGTGCGATCTTGGCCACACGACTGCCGATTTTCCCTGTGCCAACGATGCCGATGGTTTTGCCAAGAAGGCTGATCCCCTTCAGGCCATGATAATCGAATTCTCCTTTGCGCACTTTCACGTTGGCAGTCGAGATTTGTC
>JALHMU010000019.1 GCA_022843885.1 Candidatus Peribacteraceae bacterium
AAGGACATTTTCGTATCCATACTTTTCAAAGAGTGAGACAAGGCGTCTTGAAAATTGCTTATAGTCTCGTGTGCGAGCGACACCCTGAATATCTATCGCAGGAATCCCTGTCGCTTGTTCTACTGCATAGAAATTATTCATGGCATCGGGGTCATTCCATGCATTCTGGTAGATACCCATGAACATTTTTCCAATCGCACTCTGCGTATTGATGTAATACCCGTCGATTGTCGGTGCAAACCCACTATCCTCATACCAGTCCAATGCGTGCTGCAGCGCAGCGGATGATGAAGAAGAGGAAATTGGATGGGCAGGGTTCACGATGAATCCTTCCGAAATATATCCCCCGACTTGGGTTGTCTGTTGCTCAAAACGGTAGGAGGAAGCCACGATACGAGATGCTGTTTGTTCATTCGTTAGCTCCGCAATTGCTGTTCTATTTTTCATATCCGTTCTTGCGATACGTTCTTGCTCGGCTTGTGAGTATTGATCTGGCGTTCGTTCCTCCGAACGTGTATCCGATCGCATCAATGTTCGTTCGTATGTTTTCACGGTTTGATCTGACTGTGTGACAGTAAAAAGAATCTGTGGGTTTCTATTATTGTGAATAGCAGGAATCTGACCTGTGAGATTGATGGCAATGGTTTGAAGTGCGGCAACAGTGTGATCAGCTTCATAGAATGGGAATGTTCCACCGTTCCCATCCGTCATCGCGGCTGTGACATGGATCACTCCACCTTCCAGACCATCGTTCTTAACTCTGAATTGTGTTTGAACGGTGCGTCCGGGAGCAATGTATGCAGGCGTATCTGCAATCGGTTCACCGACCGTCGGGAAAGATTTATTCGTCGGGATGGTGAATGCATCGAAGTCGAGTGACATCTTTGTTTTCTGCTCGATATCGGCAAGTGTTGGCGATGTGATCGTGCGATCGATATCAATATGTGTCCACGTACCACGCGAAGCACTTGGAATGGAAACGGTCGGGACGATCGTTGTTGGCGCTCCCGGAAAAAGAACGAAGCTCGAGGGGGATAGATGTTTGATCCACGCATCTGGTACATCCTGAAGGCCGGTTTGAGAGACGTATTGAACACGCAGTACTTGCATAGGTCGTTCTATTGTCTTGAATCGATAGAGTGTGAATTTTTCTGGGGAAGGATTTGCCGCAAGAATTTGAAAATCCGATCCTCGAACCTCTGTAATTCCTTCGGGCAGGACATTCCCCCATTGATATTTCACCAAATCTCCCCAAGGATTTTCCGATTCTTTGAGTTCCGCCTCTCCGATCGTACGTAAGAGAGAAACATCTTCAGCGACTTCCAGAATAGCCAGATCTCTCTCATCAGTGATAACGTCGATTTGGGAACGGATGACTGCGATTTCCTGAGCGATATCGTCACAGAGAATTTGAATGGCCCGCTCTTCGAGACGTACATCCTTAAGTGCCAATAGCTGCTGTCTCAAGGCTGGTGACAGTGTTTTGTTTTGCAGAGATTGAATGTATCCCTCTTCAATCTGCTTTCGCTGCTCTGCGATGGTCGTAAGATCTGCCAATTTCAATCCATACACATCTGCCTGTTCCTGTTGATCTTCAATGAGCGAGGCAATACTTTCTCGCAATGTTTTTGTCACATCGGTGAATGCGACGATCTGCTGATGAAGCTCGTCAGGCGTATCTGTCGTGCCGGCTGAAAACATGTTTCGAGACTCAAGAGGTTCGAGATGGAGATGTTTGGTAGGCATGTCATTAGTGTGGATTGGATCAATCCAGAGAAATATCTGCTTTTAGGATCGATACCAGCACAGTAATGATTTTCGTGAGCTAGATGCGAATTGTATCGTTCTATCGGAAGGCGGAACACCATGATGGAATTGATGTTCTGCCGACGCAAAGAACAGTTTTTAGCCCTTCTAGAAGCCATTTATATTGGAAAGTGCTGCGTGTACACTCATATGTAATGCATATGCTCACAATGAAGTAGCACAATGAGTGGTGTATTTCTTCCTTACTCTGATACATGACCTCTCTTCCTCAAAGTATTGAGACATATCTCATCGAAGCAGGATTTAGCGGAACAGAAATCCTATTACTGAAACGATTGTTGGAAGCCGATGCGATGACGCTCCGTGAGCTTGCAGCAAAGACAGGAAAAAGTACGGGCGTGCTTGATCAAGCCACGAAAAAGCTTATTCGTAAAAATATTCTCAAACGTGAAGTTATCAACGATTCCCCTCGCTATGTTCTTTCGTCGCTCGACGCCATCGCTGAATGGGTGAAGCAGGACATGAGGCAGAAACGTGATGCAATGAAACGCAAACAGGATGACTTTGAATCATTCATCGCAACACTGAAGAAAGATCAAGCTCGACCTGACATGCGCTATTTTGAAGGTGCGGAAGGAATGCAGCAGGCATATCGGACACTACTTACCGAGGGAAAGGATTTTTTGGTGTATCTTCCTGTGACTTTTAAGGAGGAAGAAGACCCATTGCGTGCATTCCGTGTGGATTTTTTCCGTGACCGTCGAAAATTTGGCATCTTCTCACGAGTCATAACACATAACACTCCATTAGGGCGCCGCTATCAATCACGTGATCCGTTTGAATATCGAAAGACAATGCTTCTTCCTGAGGATGATCTGCCACTCACATTCGAAAAAATCATCGTCGGCGACACAATCGCCTGTTTCAATCATGAAACGCAGAAGGCATGTTTACTGCATTACCCTGAGCTGGCTCATACAGAGCGCAGTGCATTTGAAATGATTTGGAAAGCGGGACAGATTGTAGCTGCAGGACAACCGCAATCTGTCAGTACACCTCCGGACTACAACATTCCTATTTCTACAAAGACCGCTTCGGCATTGCGTGAATTCTTTTTAAGTAGAAAGAGTCTTTGGACATTCGCGTTGTGTGCGATTTTGGCAGGAGGGATTACATATGGAATGTACGCATACACATTAAATTTAATGAAAAATGAGGTTAAACAAAATCTACTTTCAATCGCAGCAACCACCGC
Source organism: Candidatus Peribacteraceae bacterium (assembly GCA_022843885.1). Classification (GTDB taxonomy): domain Bacteria; phylum Patescibacteriota; class Gracilibacteria; order Peribacterales; family Peribacteraceae; genus JALHMU01. Next base: position 3,023 of record JALHMU010000019.1, read on the forward strand.
ACCTGACTTTAATGCTGAAGATCTAAGTGTTTTGCACTTACCAAGAGATATGCAGAAACCCGAATACCAAAGAGTTTTTGAAAGATTAAATGCAATACGAGATAGAAATGAAAACATAAAATATGTTTATATTATGCGACCTACAGATTCTGATGAGATTTGGGAGTTTGTTGCAGATGCAGATTCTAATTACAATATCCCCTTTTACACTGAAGCTAGTGGCGACGATGTTTTAAATGAATATGACGAAAATGTTGCCCCTGGAGTGCGTTATGCATTAAGAACAAATATTCTAGTAGAGGCATTAAAGCAGCCAATCACTGAAGAAGATTTTCTGGTTGAGCAATGGGGAGTCACTCTTTCCGGTCACGCACCAATAAAAGATGCAAAAGGAAATAGTGTTGCAGTTTTAGGCATAGATATAGATGTTTCTCATCTGTATTCCAACATACGTGCTCAATTCATTCCGCACGTTTGGTTTATCTCTTCTTTCTTGATTCTATTATTAGCTCGATTGGTTTACATAATGAAAACCCTACAAATAAGTAGGCGTAGAGCTAATTAGATTTATTGCACAGCGGAGCCCAAATATGTAAAGTACATTAAATGCTGGTCCAAAAAAACATTTGGAAGCTGTACGTCCTATTTGCGGCATTAGGAGCTCAATTTTACATGCCGGTCATTCTCCCATTCTGGCGACAGAATGATTTGAATTTAGTACAAATTTTCTTTCTTTTATCAGTTTTTTCTACATCAACTTTACTATGGGAAATACCCTCAGGGTATATCGCTGATATATGGGGAAAGAAAAACACACTTGTTTTAGGTTCTATGGCCTCTTTTATAGGTTTTACAATTTACAGTCTTTCACATGATTTCTGGATTTTCTTTATTGCAGAAATTTTCCTGGGCATGGGTACAAGTTTTTTTTCAGGTGCATTAGAAGCACTGTTGTATGAAACTCTAGAGAAATTGAAACGCGATAACGCATATAGGTCAACTTTAGGGCATGCCTCATTTCTCGAGTATTCATCTGAAGCAATAAGTAGCATCTTAGGTGGCTTTATTGCGTTGTATAGCCTCAGAGCAACTATGGCAATAACTGTAATTCCATACGCAATAGCAGTTCTCACTGCTCTCAGCTTAAAAGAAGTAAATATTGAACATCAAGACGAGGAGAATAAAAATCATTTGAGAGAAATTTTAAGCACATGCAAATATGCATTTTTACAAAAACCCGTACTTAGAAATTTAATTCTTATTGGAAGCCTAATTTATACAATTACAACAATACTTCTTTGGATTGCTCAAGATTACCAACAGTTCGTAGGCGTTCCGCTATTTTGGTTCGGTTTGATCAGTGCTTCATTAAGTTTGGCTACTGGCTTTGGCTCTAAGTATTCACATGCACTTGAAAAAAAATATAACGATAAACTGTTAATCATTATTTCCTGTCTTGCAATTGGTTTAGCAACAATATTAATTGGTTTTACCACTTCTCTTGCAGGTATTACCCTTTTTCTTGTGATTCGACTTCTATGGGGATTTTTCGACACTTTGACTACGGATATATCTAATAAGCATGCATTGCCTCGGTACCGAGCAACAATATTATCAATGCGATCATTCTTTTTCCGTCTTTGCTTTTCCATTCTTTCGCCAATGTTTGGTTATGCAGCGGACATTTTAACTCTAAATCAAGCTTTGTTATTAACAGGAACAATAGGAACTGCCGCCATTCTTGTTTCATTTGCTATTTTTGGGAAACATTGGAAGGATATCCACGAATCTTAATATGTTAACAATGTTCCACTTAGCTGATGGCAAGAATTAAACTCTTCCAAAGATTGGAAAAGGGGTTGGCAGTGAAAAGCTTCGTTATTTTGTCAATTATCGCAGTGTTAGCGGCAATTATTACCTATATTCTTTACGACTATACAAGAAACCTTCTTATTGACCGCCTGAGAGAGCGCATCGTGGCGATTACTTCTACTGCTGCGACTAAATTTGATTCTGAAGACATAGAATATGTCATAGAAACTGAGAATACTGAGTCCGTACAATACGAAAGAATTGTTACTGAGCTGTATGAGGTTGTAGAAGCAAATGCTGATGTTAAATATGCATACCTAATGCGTCGTGGAGATGTACCTTCAGTTGTTAAATTTGTGGCTGACGCTTACGGCCTTCTCACAGAAGAAGAATTGGATGAAAACGAGAATGGTGTTCTTGATCCAGAGGAAATTGTGCCTTTACCGGGCGATCCTTACCCTCTTGATGATGCTTATCCTGCATTGGGCAATGAGGCATTCTATTTTCCTACAGCTGAAAAAAATCTAAGTACAGACCAATGGGCTCAGCTGCTAGCAGGTTACGCACCTATAAAGGACGAAGATGGCAACACTATCGCAGTTGTTGGTATTGATATCGTTGCTAACGACTATCTAAAAATAGTACAAGCTACATTCTTACCATTTCTCCTGTTCGTCCTATTTCTTGTTTGTCTTCTCGTCCTCTTAACGAACCTACTTGTTCGATCTTGGAATGATCGTGTTAGCGAAGTGAAAGAATTAGATAAACAAAAAGATGAACTCTTAAGCATCGTGAGCCATCAGTTAGCAACTCCGGTATCGTCCGTAAAATGGTATCTTGAAATGCTTTTAGATGGTGATGTGGGTGCATTGACTAAAGAGCAACAGGACTACTTGAAAACAATGCAATCCGTAACTAGAGACCTAGCAGATCTGGTTAGCATGATTTTGGATGTATCCAGAATCCAACTTGGAAAAATGAAAGTCGACAGGCAAGATATTGATTTCAATGCTTTCCTTCAGGAATTACTTGATGTAATTGTTCCTAAAGCGAAAGAAAAAGCTCAGATATTTGATGTTTCTATTCCAGAAAAACTCCCACGAATGAAGTTAGATAAACGCTTAACAAGAATGACTTTGGAGAATATTTTAAGTAATGCAATAAAGTACACACCAGCTAAACAAAAAGTTATTTGGAAAGTGGAAAAACTATCGAACAAGATCTTAATTACAGTTAAAGATACTGGTATTGGTATTCCTCAAAAAGAACAATCAAAGATTTTCGGCAAACAATATCGAGCTAGTAATACCGGAAGCATCGAAGGAAATGGATTTGGTCTATACGTAGCAAAAGGCGCCATCGAATCTCAGGATGGAAAAATATGGTTTGAAAGCGCAGAAGGAAAAGGTACAACCTTCTACGTTGAACTGCCTATTGAAGGCTAGTTAACTCTCTCCACCGAATATTTAAGATTCTCATGACCTTTACAGAGCTTATATTTAATGTGAACAGTAAATTCTTCTCCTTTTTTTGCGCGCGTGGGCTCTAAAGGTAAGACTAATGGAATGCAGTAGGCATTCGAAAAGAGAAATTTTTTCTTTGAGTTAAATAACGTTTCATTACTAATGCGAATTGCATTAATAATGCCAGATTTACTAGCAGAAACTTTAGCGTAGAAATCCACTTCCTCTTCATTCTGTTTAGAGAAATCACAATCTAAGTAAAGAACCTTTTCTGACAAAGACTTAGATTTCAATTTTTTATACCAAGGGTATTCATATTGAATGATAGACATTCGGTGTCCATAAAAAACATTCTTTGCCTCAACTAATTCAACAAAATTTTTGATCCTTTGAGGAACTATTATCGTGTCTTTCTTGCAGAATTTAAGCACATTATTAATTGCAGGAACTTGTAACTCATCGATAAGACCTGTGGCCACCATTTCGCAAATTACGACATCAACTTTCTCAGGTAAATCAATCTTCGTTGCATCGCCTTTTATTAAGATCGATCTATCGGCATGCTTTGATTTTTTTAAATTGGATTTTAAAAGTGGGATTACGCTTGGATCCGCTTCTATTGAGTACACTTTTTTTGCTCCTGCTTGTAAGGCGAATAATGAAAGAATTCCCGTACCTGATCCTAAGTCAACTACTACGCTTTTATCTTTTATAACGGCTTTTTCAATAGCCTCTTTAAAAGCCTTAACGCGCTTAGCATCTACTAAACAATCGTAAATCATGTCTGTGCCAGCCCAAAATTCAATGCCACTCATAAAAAAGAGATTTTGCTATGTAGCCTACATCACTTTTAGCGTCATTTAAACCAATAATTACTCCCCATCCTCGACCAAGCCTTCCTTCATAAGGCGCTTCAAGTCGCGGTCAAACGTAATCATGCCTTCTTCCTCGCTGGTCTGAAGAACAGAAGGAAGTTCAGCCGTACGCTGTTCACGGATGATGTTTGAGACTGCTGGGTTCTTGATCAAGATCTCACGGTTCGCGATAAGTCCTCCACCTTTCTTCGGTACCAAACGCTGCGCGATGATGGCACGGAGACAGAGCGAGAGTTCGTAACGCACCTGGGTCTGCTGGTGCGCTGGGAACACGTCGATGATACGGTCGATGGTCTGCATCGTGTTCGGCGTGTGGAGCGTCGCAAGAACAAGGTGACCTGTTTCTGCAAGCGTGATGGCAAGAGCGATGGTATCAAGGTCACGCATTTCTCCGACCATGATGACGTCTGGGTCTTGGCGGAGCATATGTTTGAGACCTTCTGGGAACGTTGGGAAGTCCGTACCGAGCTCGCGCTGTCGGATCAGGGACTTATCAGACTTGAAGAAGAATTCGATCGGATCTTCAAGTGTGATGATGTTCACAGCAGATTCAATATTGAACTGGTTGATGATGCCTGCGAGCGATGTGGACTTTCCACAACCGGTTGGGCCTGTAAACAAGACGAGACCGTCGCGGCTGCGGCAGATGTCCATGACGTGCTGTGGCAGTGCAACTTCTTCCAATGTTGGAACTTGGTTCGGGATGAGACGAGCACTGAAGGCTGGCTTCTTCATCGCCTGGTGCACGTTGATACGGAAGCGTGTTCCGTCATCCAAACTGTAGGCACAGTCGATATCACCGACCTTCAAGAACTTGGCATAGTCTTCTTCATCCAAAAATTCATGAATGTAGGACTCAACTGTTTCAGCCGCGATCAATCCGCCGACTGGAACCATGACGCCGTCGATACGAAGCATCGGAACGTTATCGCTCACGACGTGAATATCGGAAGCGTTCTTTTCCAAGGCCATTTTCCAAAGTGGGTTTTTCATTTCAGGCATTCATATAAGTATACCTGGTTTGAGCCATCTTTACAAGATTAAAAGAATGGCCAAAAGCAGTATTCGAAGCCATTTTTCGATATATACTCATTCTAATGAAACTAGATCTGCAATTCTCCGAAGGCTTTCCTGGACACGCAAGTGTGAACATAACTCCCGACTCGTTTTTCATATTAAGAATGCATGTTCTCGAAATGACAGAGGAGAGCTGCAACAAAACATTGGAACTCCTACGAAGTGAAAAAAGTGCATGGGCAGATGAAATGTCGTTTATCGAAAGAAAGAAGGATTGGATTACTCTTAGACCGCAATCACATCCTTTTGCTGCTCCATGGGCACCTATTTTCATGCAGCGTGAAGATTATGAACAACTTGTGCGTTTTGTTCTGTCATTTCTTTCCTCGAAACAGGAGCATACGTATTCTCTGGAAATACATGATTGCTCTATATCTGACACTGTTGCTCAAAAAAGACATGAAGAAGAACAAGAGAAAGCGAAGGAGAAAAATGCTCATCTGAAATCAGTGAAAGATTTTTACCAATATCTCTATCCGGAAAAAGATTGTGAGGTTTTTGCTTTGATGGATTAAATCTCCGCCGTCTTCTTGCCCATCTCCATCACTGCCTTACACACCTTTGTAGCGGCAGCTTCATCGAGTCCGAAGTCGAATGCTTCTTCCAACCAGTTGCTGAGCACCTGCTCTTCCCACTCTTGATCGATCTCTTCCTGTTGTCCGATGACACCCTTCATCATTTTGGAACGGCGCGCGAGAAGATCGATGACCTGACGGTCGATTTGTTCGATCTGCCTGCGGAGGTCTGCGATTGACGCCATACCCGCCTATCTTCGGCATTTCGTGCGACATTGCAATTGACAGATGAAGTCGCGTGCATTGTGACGGTACAACGTGAAGATTCTCAGGATTCTTTGCGAAAAAAAGAGGAGGAGCCGAACGTCCGAACTGCTAGAATGGAAGCCATGAAGAAGGCCGAGGCGCAGGAGCGCGTCAAAAAACTTCGGGAGGAGATCAAGCGCGTTAACTTTGCGTACTTTTCGGAAGATACGAACATTGTGTCCGAAGATGTGCGAGATGCGCTCAAACAGGAGCTGATCAAATTGGAAACCGCCTATCCAGAATTGATCACCCCAGACTCCCCGACCCAGCGTGTAGGAGCGCCATTATCAGGCCGTCTGCCAAAGATTCGTCATGTCACGATCAAGGAATCACTCCAAGATGCATTCTCGTTTGAAGAACTGGATGATTGGGTCACGCAGATGCAGCGCGAACTCGGGAGTCACGTCGCGTTTGAATTCGTGAGTGAACTCAAAATCGACGGTTTGAATATCTCACTCGTGTACATGCGCACCGATAAGAAGAGTGAATCGGAATATGAACTCGCGCGCGCGGTCACGCGTGGCAACGGAACAGAAGGTGAAGATGTGACGCACACCGTTCGCACGATCGAAATGTTACCGTTGAAATTTAGCGTGAAACAGAAAGACGGTCCGGACATCGTGGAGATCTCCGGAGAAGTGTATATGCCCCGCGCAGCCCTGGAACGCGTGAATAAGGAGTTTGCAGAAGGCGACAAGTTTGCGAATCCGCGGAATGCTGCAGCTGGTTCCGTCCGACAGTTGGATCCGAAGATTGCCGCGAGCCGTGATCTCAACATGTTTTGCTACGCGATGGATCTGAGTTCCGCCGATGCGTTTGATCTGAAAACACAGACAGAGATTTTGGAATTTATGAAGGCGCATCACTTTCCGGTGAATACGAAGTACAAAGTGTTTTCGTCGATCGCGAAGATTCATCCGATGTACGAGGAGTATCAAAAGAAGCGCACGGCGTTGCAGTACGACATCGATGGCCTCGTAATCAAAGTGAATGATCGGAAGAAGCAACGTGACCTGGGATCAACGGCGAAAGCGCCACGATGGGCCAGAGCGCTCAAATTCCCGGCAGAAGAGAAGACTGCCCAAGTGCTCGATATTCAGCTTCAGGTGGGCCGTACAGGGGCCGTGACACCCGTCGCACACCTGAGCGCCGCCCAGCTCGCAGGAACGACTGTGACGCGCGCCACGTTGCATAACGAGGATGAGATCAAGCGGTTGGATGTTCGCATAGGGGATACGGTGATCGTGCGCAAAGCCGGTGACATCATTCCGGAAGTGATCGAAGTGCTGACGAATCTTCGTCCGAAAAGTGCGAAACCGTTCCACTATCCCAAGCATTGTCCAAGCTGCGGTACGGATCTGATCCGCCCGGATGGCGAAGTCGTGCATCGTTGCCCGAATCCGAAGTGCAGCGCCGTGCGACAGGAAAGAATCACACACATGGCCTCACGCAATGCGATGAACATCGAAGGTCTTGGTGATGAAACGGTGGAACTCCTCATTAAAGAGAATCTGATTTCCGATCCGGCTGATATTTTCTTCCTGACTGCGGAAGATTTGTTGCAACTTCCACTCTTCAAAGAGAAGCGCACAGAGAATCTACTTGAAAGTATCGATCGTGCTCGTGTGTTGCCGATCGATCGGTTCCTCTTCTCGCTTGGCATCAGACACATCGGAGCCGAAACAGCTGATCTCCTAGCCAGAAACATCGCATGGCCACTGAAGCGTCATAGCGTAGAAATTGAGGATCGAAGTTTGCAACATTCGATGTTTCAGGAGAAGAAAACGATGCAGGTCGAAGGGATAAAAATCGCCGATGTCGTGAAAACGATGCAAAAACTTTCAACGGAAGACATCGAAGCAATCAATGGCATCGGACCTGTCGTTGCGGAAGCAATTCACGAGTGGTTTCAGGAAAAAGAGAACGTGCAGTTGCTCGAAAAATTCGATCACGCGGGACTCGTCGCCATTTTGCCCGAAGCACGTAAAGCAAAGCAGATTTTTGAGGGCATGACGTTTGTGATTACCGGTACATTGCCGACCTTGAGTCGTGATGAAGCGAAGGACATGATCAAAGAACGCGGCGGCAAAGTCAGCGGCTCCGTTAGCAAGAAAACAGCGTATTTGCTCCTTGGAGAAGAGCCCGGTAGCAAGCTGGATGAAGCCCAAAAATTGAACGTTCCCATTCTTGACGAAAAGGCCTTCAGGGATATGCTAGGGGCATGAGCATCGACCAAGAGAAATCAGAAAAGAAGCCCGAATTCAAAGAATTGCCACCAGACGAATTCGACAAATTATCGAGTTCGCAAAAACGTGAATATATTCTGGCGAAACGGAATGCAACCCGCGCTCGACTCAATCTTCCCCCACACAATGATGACGCCGAATAAACACAACAGCGGAAAGCATGAACACACTGCTGTAGACACATCGCAGGTCGAATACTCAAATCCTTCGATCGATACTGGACCGGCTGATCGTTATTTGGATCGTCTGAAAGCTGAAACACAAGAACGTATTCTGAAAGAAGTCCCACACGCAATCAGTCAGCGCTAATTATTTCTGCGCTTCGAGGGTCACTTTCACTTCTGTCTCTGTTCCGCCACGAGAAAGTTTGATCGTGACGGTATCACCGACGGATTTTTCACGAATCAGTGATGCGAGCGAGGTGTCGACAGAGATCTTCTTTCCATCGAGTTCCAGCAAAATATCGTTTTCCTTGATGCCTGCCTTATCCGCCGGTGACCCTGGAATAACGGCTAGATCTGCAGCTGTATCGCCTTTGACGACAAGCGCACCGTAGTCATAGTCGAGTGAGTTTTGCGCTTGCACTGTTTTGTCGATCAGCATGTAGCGCACACCGATGAATGGACGGAGAATTTTTCCATTCTTCTCGAAACTTTCGAGCGCTTTCGTCAGATCATGTGACGGAATCGCGAAGCCGATGTTCTGCGCGTTCGATGCGATGGCTGTGTTCATGCCGATCACCTCACCATTCGCATTGAGCAATGGTCCACCGGAGTTTCCTTCGTTGATCGCAGCATCGGTTTGGATGATACGACTGAGTTCTTCTGTTCCTCCGCCCAAACGTGAACCCGCGACAATGGAACGACTGAGCCCGGAGACGACACCAACGCTGACGGTATTTCTGAATTCGCCTAGCGCATTACCGATGGCTACGACTTGTTCAGCGAGAACCGGTTCTTCATCGGAAAATGTGAGTGAAGGAAAATTGTTTCCATCCACTTTGAGGAGCGCGATGTCACTGCCAGGATCGATGGCCAGCACCTTCGCACTCAGTTTGCGCCCATCATTCAAAAGCACCGTATATTGCGCTTCTGTGTCATTCACGACGTGTTTATTGGTCATGAGCATGCCATTTTCAGAGATGAAAAATGCCGTTCCTCCACCCACTTCACGCGGTGCTGTTCCGTTTTGACGATATTCAGGAAAGGAGAAAATACCAAACGGACTTTCCACGGAAGAATCAAATCGTTCAATAACCGGAAGATCCTTCGTGACGATGACACTCACGACCGCAGGTTCGGTACGTTGCACCATCGAGATCAGATCGGATGTATCGGACGGCGTCGTGCGAATAGTCATATCCTGCACACCTTCAGAACGATCGATGAGGTATGGCGCAGCCACAAACACAGCGCTTGAGACAACGAGTGCGGTGATCCCCGAAAGTGCGATAGTGAAAGCAGGTTTCATAAGCGGGAAAGAAACAACAATGTTCGTTACGCGTCCCACTCCGTAAATAGGACTCCATCACGGGCGTATTGTACCTCCGTGATCATGAAGAAGGCTTTAAGGGTCTTCTCGATGGGCGCTTTGACCATGCCCTGCATGGCTGCGGCGCCGTTTAAGTACACATATGCTTCGGGCTCGAAGTTCACGATGGCAACGTGATCCTGCACAGTTACACCGATGAACGAATCACCGAGCGCAGTGAGGCCTTCGTACGTTCGTGCGCCTGCGGTCTGTTCGTCGGATGTTGGGCCATCGAACAACAGAGTGACGAGCTCATCCGGCGTTATGTCTGCGGATGCAACGGCACGGTCTACACGAAATGTCGGATCACTAGTCGCATTACTAAGCTCATCCTGTGTGTAGAAATACAGTGAGACAGTTACATCGGACGATTCCTGAGAAGATGATGCACCATTCTCCGAGGGAACAGTGGGCGTGCACGCAGCGAGTGACAGGACAGAGAGACTAATCGCAAAAAGAGTGACTGGTTTCATAGATGCTCAGTCTAACTTTTCAGTCCACGATGGCAAGAAAAACATGCAGATTTACAACGCACTCGCGACGCTCAAGAGCAGGAAGACGCCGAGCGTGTTGAAGATGAAGCACAGGACTGCAAAGCGCTTTGCTTCGAGGTTTGAGACACCTGAGAGCATCGTAACGCCAAACTCATCCGGCAACGGTGATGCAATGATGATCCCTGCGATACACCACAACATGTACAGACGAATCCGTTCCGACAAGCTCTTGTGGAACAGATGTGACTTCAACCACATCAATGTACGAGTACCTTTGAGGTGTTCGATTTCTTCATGCAGGGAGATCTTTGCAAATTCGAAGATCGTAAAATCCATGATGGATGCAGCGGTTCCGGCAACGAGTGCGCCAAGAAGTGGATTCACTTCACTGGAAACAGCGATGAGAATTGCGATTCCGAATGGCGTCGTGAAACCAACGGTGAACAACATGCCGCCGATGAACGCAGAGATGTATCCATGACCGTGTAAGTACGTCGCAACGAGATCAAATGCACCCGCTCGGAAGAGTAGGTACGCGAGCAAAATGCTTCCGAGCATCGAAAGAAGTTTCGGAAATTCCCGGACTCTGGAGAAGAAAAGTTGCATGTGTATGTTATTAGTATTATACAACAAATTGTATTAATTTTCAATACAGGCTTCACCCCTTCTATTAGCGAGAAAAGCGACCTTGAGGTGGTCGATTTCGCTTTCCACCACGATGTGAGCGACGAGCACCTGATCCACCAAATGGACGACGTTCGAAGGAACGCTCGTCATGGTCGCTTTCTCCTTTCGGAACAGCGCGTCCTGGCGGAAGTGTTGGGAGTGCATTCTTTTTGAGTTGTCGGCGCATGAGTCCTTCGATGATGCGCACTTCCTTCATTTGATCCGGGCTGGCGAATGAAATCGCACGTCCAGCTTTCCCAGCACGTCCTGTGCGACCAATGCGGTGCACATAGTCAGCTGGCTGATCTGGGAGATCGAAATTGATCACGACTTCGATGTCGGTGACGTCGATACCGCGCGCAGCGATGTCGGTTGCGATCAAGATGCGATACTTGCCAGATTTGAATCCTGCGAGCGCTTCGCGGCGTTGTTCGAGTGAGCGATTGGCGTGGCTCTCTGCGGCTCTGTGGCCCATTGCTGTCACCGCACGCGTCATCTTCTTTGCACCGTGTTTGG
>JALHMU010000020.1:0-850 GCA_022843885.1 Candidatus Peribacteraceae bacterium
CCAGTAGTTTTGAGGCTTCCTGTAACAAAAATAACAGTCGTATAGACAAAAATAATTGCACTAATTATTGCGCCTAAAAATAATAAAATAACGACAGCCCTCTTTTTATACTGCATTTCTGCACCACGACGCATATTCACTAATAAGTTATTTCCATCAATATTTATTGTTCTAAAAAAAAGATTTTCAAAAAAAGTTTTGATTCTGGAGGTACGTGAAGCATCTGGGTACATTGGATGAGATTCCAAATATGATATTAGACAGATGCTTCCAGCACTTGTTAATAGTGCAACGAAATTTGTAAAAGGTACTAAATTTGGATTAACGAAAAGTAATGTGAATCCAAGAGTATCTCTTACCGAGATTGAAAGGGTTGCAGCCAACTGAACAAGAGAAGGCAAAATAGCTACGATTCCTGACCATTTCTGAGAGGCGCTTTCATGCATGGGTGCTATTCTACCCTATACGCTCTCTTCGGCGATACTCCCTTAGATCTTGTATGAAAATAGCCAAGATCGTCGTAATCGGCACTGACAGGATAATACCCAGGATTGGGTGAATGGTTTGCGGGAAACTAATGCCGACGAGCATGGCGAACATGACGGCAATAGGGGAGAGACCCACTGCACGTTTCATAATGAGGGGTACAAGGAGGTTGTTCTCACACCACTGAATGGCGTAGTAGACCGCAGCAACGACGAGTCCCCAGACAAGACCTTCTTGTGTGAAGGCGATAAGGACCGCAGGTACAGCAGCGATGATGGGACCAGCAACAGGAATGAATTCCGTAAAGCCTGCGAGGAGAGCGAGCGTCAATGCGTACTCACCCATGCCCAGCATGTAGAGTGCG
>JALHMU010000020.1:860-14056 GCA_022843885.1 Candidatus Peribacteraceae bacterium
AGAGTGCGATGAACACGAGCGATGCGATCGAGAGACACAATGTGATCTGTCCTGTGATCCACTGAGAAATTTTTCGGTGAATCATCTCGGACTTGTGATCGGAGTAATCACGCAATTCACGTGGGAGCAAAATGCGGAAGTATTCGAAGATTTTTTCCTTCTCAAGCTGGATGAAGAATGCGAGTACCAGGACCAGTGTCAGGTTGAAGAAAAAGCTGACCATTTGGCTCGTGAAGCCGACTGCAAATGTCAGAAGACTTCGAACCTGCATCTGTAGTTCTGTGCCGTACTGAGCCAAAAAAGAGGCTTTGTCCTGAATGTCCAAGTTGCGGAGGAGTTCCTGTGTGAAGGTTGTCAGACCGACGTTGTAGTTTGCCGGCAAGAATGGAACGGAAATTTCTGGATTGGCCAAAAATTCTCCGGCGCGATCATTGATCAAAATCGCAAGGTTGCGGAGCTGTGATGCGATGATTGGAATGAGTGAGGCAAGCAGGAATACCGCAAGTGACATGAAGATGAGATACGTGAGAATGACCGTAATGCCGCGAGGCACCCCCCATCCTTCAAAGAAACGAACGGCTGGATCGACGATGATCGCGAGGAAGACAGCGAGAAGGAGAAGAATCAGTTTGTCGCGCAGAATGAAAATGAGATACGCACCGATCAACAACGACAAAATCGTGAGGGTTGCTTTCGCGACGCTGCCCGCAGAAATATTGACCGTCACTTCATCTTCTTTCTTGATTTTTGGGAGTGGCACGACACCGTCCTCATCCGCATGATGAATGCGAGATTTGGCTTTCACCCACAGGTTTTGGGCTTTGCTCCCGATCAATTTCATCGATGTAAATGCCGGAGCTTTCTGTTTTTTCTTGGGAGCCATAGTTATGAGGAGAGAATAACGATTGTAATATCGATGATCAGATATGCGAGGAGCGCTACTGCCGACCCAAGGAGTGCATTGATGATTCCTTTCTTTGCGGCTTCGTTACTTCCTTCACCGAAGACCGGACCGAGCATGTAGCGATATCCGTTGATCAAAATCATGATCAGACAGATTGTGAGCGTGAATCCAACCGTGAGTCGTGCGAGGTATTGAATGTAATTTGGGAAGCAATCCCACGTCATGTTGCCCTGTGCGAAGTCACAACCTTCGACCGTTCCGTCCGGAGGGACGATGGTCGATTGTGCATACGCTTTCGTGAGGAGCCATGTGAGCATCGTGTTCTATCTTGGCTGAAAGTCCGGTTTTCCGCATGTGGCGGACATCAATCTCTGTCGCACGTCCGTCAAAATCATTGTCCGGTATGTTTTTATGTGCGGATTTCTGTACAATATTCCGGCATGCAATTCTCGTGGAAAGATACGGCAAAACCGATCGTCGCACTTGCACCGATGGCAGGTGTCACTGATGCGTCCTATCGTCAGTTCATCAAACTCCTTTCTCCGGAGACGATCGTCTATACCGAATTCTTGAGCACCGACGCGATTCACTTCGGTGCGAAGAAAACACTTAAGATGATGTCGTTCGATCCGGAGCTCGAACATCCGTTCATTGTGCAGGTCTTTGGAGCTGAACCGGAACACTTCCTCACAGCATGCAAAGTGATCGAACAAGCTGGTGCTGCAGGCATCGATATCAACATGGGTTGTCCGGCTGCGCGCGTCGTGTCTTCGTGTCACGGTTCTGCACTCATTCGTGAGCCGAAGCTGGCGCAGGACATCGTTGCTGCAGCGAAGAAAGCTGTGAAGATCCCGGTGAGCGTCAAAACGCGCTTGGGCTGGGACAGAGTCGATACGCTGATCAACTTCTGCAAAGGACTGGAAGAAGCTGGCGCAGATGCGCTCTCCATTCACGGCCGCAGATACTGTGACAAGTTCACGGGCAAAGCAGACTGGACGCCGATCTATGAACTCAAGAAAGAAGTGAATATTCCCGTCATCGGCAACGGGGACATCATGAGTGCACAGGATGCAGTGGATCGCATTGGAAATTTGGATGGAGTGATGGTCGGACGTGGAACATTCGGCAATCCATGGTTGATGCCGGACATCGTGCATGCACTTCGCAACAAAAATATTCTTTCCACTGTTTCCACGATGACGTTCGCCGATAAAGTGCCGCAGATTTTGCAGCATTGTGAGTTGGCGGTCCGCATCAAAGGTGAAGAACGCGCGATGCTGGAAATGCGCCGACACTTCAGTAGCTATGTGAAAGGCTTCGACGGCGCGAAAGAATTACGCGTGAAGCTTTTGACGGTCACGAAGCTTGAAGATGCCGCAAAACTGCTTTCCACAGTGTCTTAACGTCATTGCAGTGTCCTTTTATGAGGACTATCATAGTCGACCTTTGAGAATGTTTTTCAAGGGAGTGTTCACTCACATCGTCGTTATGGAGTACGAGTCATGAAAAAGAATTCGCGAAGAGAGGCGTTCGTTGCTTTCCTGTTCGTTGGCACACTTGCCGTGTTGTGTTTCGGAATCGCAACCGGCTCGATCATGCCCAAGAGTTGCATGGCTGCGACGCCCGATGATCTCTTCAAGGACAAGTACAAGGGCGCGGAAGTTCAGGTTTTTGATCACAAGGTTCCGAAGTTCAAGATCAAGCTGAATTGGGAGGGAACGGAGTACACAACCTACACGTTTTCCGGCGCAACCGAGGAAGAGGTGAAGGAAGTTTTCAAGATTCTCGGCC
This sequence comes from Candidatus Peribacteraceae bacterium, assembly GCA_022843885.1. Taxonomy (GTDB): domain Bacteria; phylum Patescibacteriota; class Gracilibacteria; order Peribacterales; family Peribacteraceae; genus JALHMU01. The sequence goes on from JALHMU010000020.1 coordinate 3,556, forward strand.
GGACCGTGTCCGGCTTTGAAGAAGGCCAGGACTTTGGCGGTAAGTACAAAACCGTCAAGATCCCCGGATCCATGGAGTTTTACTCGATTGCTGTTTATTACGACGGTTCGGTACGGTACGAGTACGCCGGCGAAGGTCGCAAAGTTTCGATCAATCAGCTCGAGAAGATCTTCGATCACTTCCTCAATAAGTGACTCCATCTGCGATGCGAGCCCCTGCAAGGATGCAGGGGTTTTTTATTGTTTGGATAGTTGCTCTGCTTGTGCACGAATAAATTCAGCGACCATTGCGCCTTTTTTTGTGAGCATATTTCGATGTAAGCGTTTATTCTCAAGTACTTTTTCCATCATCACCAGACCTTCATCGCGAAAAATTTTCAATTGTTGACTCACAAGCGATTGGCTTTCATCTACAGATTTTACTACTTGGCCGACTGTTTTTGATCCTTCAGAAAGAACGAGAAGTATTTTTATGCGAGTTTTACTGTTTAAAAGAGAAAGAATATTCGCTAATTCCGAAATCCCGAGGACCTCCTCAGATTGGGAAGCCTCGGGATCGAATGATTCAGTCATTGTTAGACAGTTACTTTGATGCCCGGACCCATGGTCGGGTTGATGCTGACGGAGAGCATGTACACGCCCTTAATTCCGGATGGCTTAGCATCCTTGATGGCTTGCATAAGCGCTTCCAAGTTCTGTGTGAGCTTGTCAGCTCCGAAGGATACTTTTCCGAATGTTGTGTGGATGATGCCCTGCTTGTCCATCTTGAATTCGATGCGACCCTTCTTAAGTTCACCGATGATCTTGCCCGGCTTATCGGACACCGTACCCGACTTTGGGTTTGGCATCAGACCTTTTGGACCAAGAACTTTTGCGAGCTTACCGAGGTTCTTCATCATCATCGGAACGGCCACGGCGATATCGAAATCCATCATGCCGCCTTCGATTTCTTTGATGAGTGCGTCACCACCGACGTGCTCAGCACCGGCGTCTTTTGCTTCCTTTTCAAATTCTTCCGTGACGAATGCAGCGATGCGGACGTTCTTGCCCGTACCGTTTGGCAAGGAGACCGTGCCGCGGACCATCTGGTCAGCCTGCGTTGTATCAGCTGCAATGCGGATGTGAATCTCTGCAGTTGCATCGAACTTCGTTGCTGCGACGCTCGTCAAAAGCTTCACTGCTTCTGGCAATGCGTAGCTCTTTTCTGTAATAAGTGCGCGCTTCTCGCGATATTTTTTGCCGCCTTTAGCGACTTCAGCCGTTTTGGCCATAAGAGATTGGGGAACGTGATAGAATCACTCGCTCGGGAAAAGCCCGAACTGGAAACCTAGTTTGCCCGCTCCAAATGGCTTACGCAAGCTTATTTTTTGCGTTTTGGCTTCAAAATCGTCGCAATAAATGTGTGCTTAGATGCGACTGCAGCAGTTGTCAGCTGCGAGAACACCAAGGTTGTCAGGATACCGATGATCAGAATGCTGACTGGCACTTCCCAATCAATCACGTAACGATAGCGAAGCAGATGCACTCCGATGCAGAGTCCGGAGAAGGTCATCATGATGAATCCGAGAGTTTGGAATCCAAACAGGAAGATCGTTTTGATCACGAGTGATGCGGCGGGATCAAGCATCATTGCCAGTTTGTGGAATGTCAGAACAATCAATGCGCCGACGGCGAATGTGAGGAGAACACCGAAATGCGGTTCGATCGGAAAGAGTGATCCTGTGAGGAGATGTAGGAGAATCGTGAACAATGAGAGTCCGATCAGTGACAGCCCAAACGCTTTCATTAGATAGTAATATGCCGCCTGACCGACTTGGAGCGGTTTATTGCTGGAGATCAGCGCTGGAATCATGATGAGTGCGAGCAATGCCGTGATCGCGAGGAGGACTTTGAAAAGCGATACGGTTTCGACAATGCCGAGCGGAAAGAGTGTTTCTGTCATGTGATGGGGGATAGTTAGAAAGAAGCGTACACCCGAGACACGACAAAATCACCTTGCGAGCAAAATGAAGCTGTTATGAAAGGCGGATTATCCTTCGACGACAACACCCATGTTTTTTGCAGTGCCTTCGACCTGGCGCATGGCGGATTCGATCTCCGTTGTATTCAAGTCCGGCATCTTCTGTTTGGCGATGGCTTCAATGTCGCTGCGCTTGAGCGTACCGATCTTTTCCTTGTTTGGCGTTCCTGAACCCTTTTCCTTGCCGAGCTTCTGGAGGATCAAGTAGCTCGTTGGTGGCTGCTTCAAAATGAACGTGAACGAACGGTCTTCGTACAACGTGATTTCGACCGGAATCAGCTGACCCATACGATCTTTCGTCTTATCATTGAACTTCGTGCAGAAGTCCTGGATGTTGATACCAGCCTGACCAAGCACTGGACCAAGCGGTGGAGCAGGGTTGGCCTGTCCGCCTTTGGCTTGTGCCTTGATGATTTTGAGTACTTTCTTTGCCATAGAGCCCGGGTACTTTACTGATACTCCAAGACTTGGTCAACAGCTTATTTAAGCCGATTTTACTGTGAAAGCTGCTCGATGAGATCGGCGATCATCTCATCCTTTCCCGCTGGAACGTGGAATTCGTACAAACGAGTCTTCACACGGATGAACACAAAGCGTTCTTCGCCGATCGTCGGATCGATAAATGCAAGGACATCGCGTGGGATGCCATTTGGAGGTCGAACGGTTTCATCAATCAATTCTTGTACTTGTCCGGAGAAACTCTGCGCCAATGTCTGCTTGAGGAGGGCGAAGATGGTTTTTACATCCGGCGTGTCGATCCAGGCCATGAACGCGGCGCGATCATCATCCTTTAAGAGGGTCATTGTGCGGACTTCGGTATTCGTTGCCGATGCGGCCATCACACTTTGTTCATCGGTGTCAGATTGGACGTACCCATTTGCAGCGAGAATTTCTTCCACGCTTCGTCCTGCATTTTTCGGAACGCCTTTCGGAACGGGTTCGCGGCTCGATGAAGAATCATCCGTAGAAGAAACTTCGGATGCCGCAGAAGAGCTTTCTTCCGCTGCGCTCGACGATTGTTCATTGCCTGCTTCTGCACTGCGTGGTTTTTCCACGATCAGATAATCCGATAGACCGACACCTGCGAGAATCACTCCCAGAATCGCGCCAGTCATGAGCGTTATTTTGTTCATTCAATAAGAAGCATAGCAGCTCTTTAGCGCGAGATGAATTTCTTCGGCTTCGGTTCCACGACGACTTTGGCATCGGCAATGCTGATACTGTCCGTACGCACGAGGACAGGGTTGATATCGAGTTCTTTGATCGTTGGACATTCCGTCATCATGGTTCCGACACTCACGATCAGCGCTGCCAATGCATCGACATCCAGCTGACCTTCACCACGGAGTCCGAGCAGCAGTTTCCACGACTTCAGCTCTTCGAGCATTGCGTATGCATCTTCGATGGAAAAAGGTGCCAAGCGGAAGGCAGTGTCACGCATGAGTTCGGTGTAGATGCCGCCGAGGCCAACTAAGATGAGCGGATCAGAATTCGGCTCGCGCAGTCCACCGACAATGAATTCATGTCCGGGTGGAAGCATCTCCTGAATCAAAATGCCGTCGATGCCTGCGGACGGAAGATGTTTGCTGACGTTTTGCATGATCTCATCGAATGCCTGTTCCACTTCTTTCTTATTTTTGAGTCGCGCACGCACACCGCCGATGTCGGTTTTGTGCAGAATGTCCGGTGAGCTGATCTTCGCGATAACGGGATAGCCGATTTCATCACTGTATTCGACTGCATCTTTCTTTGTGACCGCGAGACGCGCTTCCGGAAGAGGGAGTTCATACAATCCGAACAATTCCTCGACGAGTTGCACGGGAAGGAGGCCACTTTGGTTGTGCAGAATTTCTTCCGCACCACTTGTTCGGTCATCGGCACGTGGGTTTTCGACCGTCATACGATCTTTGATGGCATTCTCCTTTAAGAAGCCCATCGCACAGACGGCAGCTTCCGGCGTTTCGAAGACGGGGATACCGCTTTTCTCCAGTATTTCAATGGCACTCTTCACACTGTCATTGCCGATGAAGCTGACGGTCACAGGCATGAGCGGATACTTCTTCTTCATCGCGATGATTTCTTTCGCGATCGCTTCGCATGGCGTCATGATTTGCGGAGTCAGCAGCACAACGACACCGTCGATGTTCTTATCTTCACCGCATGTGGAGAGTGCTTCCTTATATCGATCTTCCAATGCGTCACCCAAGACATCGATCGGATTGCCGACGCTTGCCATCGGTGGAAGCTTTTTTGCGAGTGCAGTTTTCTGTTTCGGAGAAAGTTCTGCGAGATGCAGTTCACACTTTTCCGTCGCATCGGTTGCGAGGACGCCCGGTCCACCGGCATTCGTGATGATCGCAATATTTCGCGTGAGCAGAGTTGGTTGCGTTGAAAGCACACGCAGTAGATCTAAAAATTCCCGGCTCGATTCTGCAAGATGGATGCCGGTCTGAATGCACAGCGCTTTTACGGTTGCGACGGATCCTGCAAGTGCTCCCGTATGCGATGAGACGGCCATACGACCTTGTTCGGATGTTCCGGCTTTGATCAATACGATGCGCTTCTTTTTTGCGACACGTTCGGCGACAGCGCGAAATCTCGGTCCGTCTTTGATGCTTTCCAAATACAGTCCGATCACATCTGTCTTTTCATCCTCTTCGCACCATTCCAAAAAGTCTGCTTCATCGGTGAGCGCTTTATTTCCCATGCTGACCACGAGCGAGTAGCCCATGTGCAGATGCTTCGCTTGATCCATGATGCCCACTGCGAGTGCGCCCGACTGACTGAGGAGTGCGATGTTTCCCTTTGGCGGTACATCGATCGCAAATGATGCATTGAGTCCGAGGGATGGACGGATGATGCCGAGGCAGTTTGGTCCGATGAGCGTCATCTGATGTTCTTCACAGATTTCTTTCAGTTCTGCCTCTCGATCTTTTCCTTCTTGTTCATGCATCTCACCGAAACCAGCACTGATCACCACGAGCGTCTGCACTTTTTTCTTGCCGCATTCCTTTGCGAGTTCCAACACGGTTGTTGCAGGTGTGACGATCACAGCCATCTCCACATCTTTCGGCACGCCGCCGATGGACTTGTACGCTTTCTTCCCAAGTACGTCAGGATGTTTCGGGTTGATCGGAAAGACGTCTCCTTTGTATCCCTGCGTCAGGAGGTTCTTGAGGATTTCATGACCTAACTTTCCGGCTTCGCTGCTTGCGCCGATGAGTGCCACGGACCTGGGTTCTAGGTTCAACATGGATTCTATAGTAGCAAACTCTTGAAGATCATGAATTGTGTTACAATTCACCCGTGGCTATCGAGCGTAAAAAGCGTCGGGAACCAGTTGCTGACGCAAAGGCCGTCACAAGTGATGTGGAGATGCTCGAGGCAACGCTTCGACCTTCATCTCTTTCGGAGTACATCGGACAGAGCACTATTAAAGGACACTTGATTGTGTACATGGAGGCTGCGAAGAAACGAAACGAAGCACTCGGTCACGTCTTGCTCCACGGTCCTCCGGGCCTCGGAAAGACAACACTCGCGCACATCGTTGCCAAGGAAATGCAGGCACAGATCCGCATCACAGCTGGTCCAGCTATTGAGAAACCAGGTGATCTCGCATCACTCCTGACGAATCTTCAGAAGGGAGATCTCCTCTTCATTGATGAAATTCATCGTCTGCGACCGCAGGTGGAAGAGATGCTCTACAGCGCGATGGAAGATCACTGTCTCGATCTTGTGATCGGGAAAGGTCCATCGGCACGTTCGATGCGTATCGATCTCCAACCGTTCACACTCATCGGTGCGACGACCAAAGTGGCATCGATCAGTGCGCCACTGCGCGATCGTTTCATCCATAACTTCAAACTCTCGTTCTATACCGATCCTGAGATGCAGCTCATCGTGGAGCGCACTGCTGGAATTTTGAATGTCGCGTTCGATACCGGTGCCGCATTCCGTATCGCAACATCTGCACGTGCAACACCGCGTATCGCAAACCGTTTGGTTCGTGCCATTCGTGACTTCGCTCAAGTGAATGATGAGTCATTGATCTCCCTCGGCCGTGTCGACAAAACATTGAACGAACTCGGCATCGATTCCGACGGACTCGATCGTACTGATCGCATCGTGCTGCAAACAATCATTGAAAAGTTTGCGGGTGGTCCGGTAGGTCTTTCCACGCTTGCCGCGTCGACCGGTGAAGAAGAGGAGTCACTTGAAGATGTCTACGAGCCCTATTTGCTCCAGTGTGGCTATCTGCAACGCACACCGAAAGGACGCATGGTTACGGAGCGTGCGTATCAGAAGATGAACATGAAAATGCCTGCGAATGCGCAGGGAAAGATGTTTGCTTAACGCATCAATGCATAAATTTCTTCGTGCATCTTCTTTTCGAAATGATTGCGCGTGAATCGTTCGATGGATGCGCGCATTGCGTCGGGAGAAAATGAATGTCGATTGAAATGATTCATCGTTTGCATCAATGATTCCGCGGTTGGCTCCGTAAAAAATGTTCCGGTGGTTCCTTCGTGAATTGTTTCAAGCAGCCCGCCCTTTTTATAGGCAATGACAGGTGTGCCACAAGCGATGGATTCCAGCGGTACGAAGCCAAAATCTTCTTCACCCGGAATAATCGTTGCGATGGCATTCGTGTACAGATTTTTCAGCTTTTCTTTTGTTTGATATCCAAGAAGTTCCACGGTTGGCCCAGCAAGTTTTTTCAGACGACGCATCTCCGCACCTTCACCGGCAATCTTCAGTGGAACTTTCAAAGAATTTGCGGCGAGAATCGCAAGATCAATGCGCTTGTATTGTGCGAGTGTCGAGGCGATGAAGAAATACTTCCTGTCTTGATTCGATTCGACATTTTTTTCGAACCAGAAATTATCAAGTGGGGGATACACGACCTGACTTTCTCTGCGCCAGTAGAGTTCAATTCGACGCTTCACTTCTTCTGATGCCGCGAGAAGTGCATTCGGTCGTTCTGCCGCTTCTGCATCCCATATTCTGAGCTCATGCGCGGCTCGTCTGAAGAAGAAACGTGTGAGCGGATTCATCTTTTGTGTCACATCGTGTGTGCGATCCCACAAGTATCGTGCGGGAGATTGCACGTAAGAAAGATGTTTCGTTTTTTCAGATGTTTTGATGCCATGTGCAAATGCGGATGAAGAAGAAATCACAAGATCGAACTCTGAAAAGTCCCATGCCTCGACAGCGTTCGGGAATTTCTTCAGATACAGATGGTGATTCTTTCCGAGCCACGGATGAATGGAACTGGTGCGAACCCGATCACGTGGAAACATGTCCCCGAGCTTCTTTTCATCATACAAAAGCGTGTAAACCGGCGCATCCGGAAACATGTCCGCAAAGATCTTTGCGACCTTCTCCGCGCCACCGCGGATGGTTAAAAGTTCATGGACGATTGCAACTCGCATCAAGGGCAGTGTACAGGTACAATTCCTCGGCTTGCCAATGCTCTAAAATGCGTTAGGCTTGCGGTCGTTCTTTCTTTTGTGGGTTGGTAGCTCAGTTGGTAGAGCAGTGCCCTTTTAAGGCATTGGTCGTGGGTTCAAGCCCCACCCAACCCACCAAAAAAACGTTACTCGCAGATTTCCTTCAGCTTTTCCAGCGCCCTAGGCCACATATCGGCCATATCTTTTTCGAAGTCCTCTGTGACATCCAAATCAACGTTGACCGTGGTGACACCGTTTGCTTCCGTAAACGTGTAGTTTTCATACGCAGGAAACCAGCCTTTTACAGCTTCACTTTCTGTATCTACCACTCCGTTTTGAAGGAACCCGATGTGTCGCACGGATACGAAGGAATAGGGCTTGTTGTCCGCAATTTCGGATGCCATACCGTCACCGCTTGGACCTACGAATTGTATGGATGAACCCTTCTCCCAAGAGCCTTTGTAGTACGAACCTTCTGAAAATTTGGAGGCCCATATTCTATACGTTTCATCTCCCAGCATGGTGTTCCATACTTTTTCCTTTGGTGCGTTGATATCGATGGTGAAGTGAAGTGTTTTCTTCATAAGCGAATTGGGAGAATTGTGGAATAAGTGTACCCCATTGTAATCCTTCTCATACAAAGAATCACAATGATAAAGAAATTTTTTCCATGAAATTCTCGCAATGAGTCGAGAGAAGTTTTACACTTCACGATTATCAGGCGAGCAGCTTTTTTCATATCAAGCCGCAGCACATTCACATAGTATTCTTCTATGAAAGACTTTCGCCCGATCTCAAGTTACGGATTCATCGGCAATCAAGGATCGTGTGCACTCGTGAATCAAAACGGTTCGATCGATTGGTGCTGTCTGCCGCGTCTCGACAGTCCGAGTGTGTTCGCATCCATCTTAGATCCCCGCAAAGGAGGAAGTTTCAGCATCGAAATCTTGGATCATCCGGCAGAAGTCACGCAATTGTATGTGCCGGACACACCGATTCTGATTACAACCTTCAAGACAAGTGCAGGAACGCTCGAAGTCCATGATTGGATGCACATGGGTCCATGGAGCGAGAAAGAGGAAGTATGGCATCGCATTCCGGCGATCTACCGTTCATTACATGTCGTGTCCGGTGAAGTGCATGCACGTATTCATTTCGACCCGAAGTTGGATTACGCACGTGGTGTCACAAAGCTTTCGAAATATGAACAGGGGATTCGGGCGGAACATCCGACGGATAGTTTGCTTCTTCAAACGGATCTTCCCTTTGTGATTTCTGAAGAGGGTGCCGTCGCGGAATGTTCCATGAAAGCATGGGAGCGAACGACATTGATTTGCTCGTACGGATCGACAGATGTTCCGAATGCCGAAGAAAGTCTTGAGCAGACAAAAAAATATTGGCACACCTGGATGGCCAAGGCAGAGAAGACGAGTGTCGATGTCCTGGGTGAGTGGTATCCGATTGTCGCGCGCTCGGCGATCACGTTGAAGATTCTTGCCGGCGGTGATGGCATCGCTGCAGCAGCGACAACGTCTTTGCCGGAGTTTCCTGGCAGTTATCACAACTGGGATTATCGCTTTAACTGGATGCGCGATACATCCTTCACGCTGCAAGCATTCACAGTCCTTGGTTACACCGATGATGCGCGTGAGTTCTTGGAGTGGCTGACGGAATTGCTCTCGGAAGAAGGCCGTCGTCCGGCGGACTTGAAAGTTCTGTATCCGCTCTACGGAACAACACTTCATCCAGAAGAAGAGCTGGAACATTTGCGCGGATATTTGGATTCAAAACCAGTGCGCATTGGCAATGCTGCATCCGAACAGCAGCAGAATGATATTTACGGTGAGATCTTGGACTGCGTGTTCCGCTTCGAGCGATTGAAACCAGGCATTGATGAACGATTACGAAACGTTCTGATCGGTATCATCGAATATGTCTGTGACATTTGGCGCAATCCCGATCACGGCATTTGGGAATTGCGTCAGGAGCCGAAGCATTATGTGTATTCCAAGGTGATGTGTTGGGTCGCACTCGATCGTGGGATCAAATTGGCTGAGAAACACGCGTGGAATGCGGATATCGCACGCTGGAAGGAAGAGCGCGCGGCCATCGTGGAAGACGTGATGACAAACGGGTTCAGTCAAAAACGGAATGCCTTCATGCAGGCCTACGGTGATGATCAATTGGATGCGACGGCACTGTTGTTTCCCATCCTCGAGTTCATTCCGGGTGATCATCCGTATGTGATCGGTACGCTTGAAGCGACACAAAAAGTTCTCACCGATGGAGCACTCGTGTATCTCAGTGAACGACACAAGAAAAAAGAGGGGACATTCGGACTGTGCAGCTTCTGGCTCGTCGATGCATTGGTGTTTGCCGGACGACTTGATGAAGCACGTGAGAATCTTTTAAAACTGATGTCCTACGCGAATCACGTGGGACTCTATGCCGAGCAGATTGATGCTGACGGCACGTTTCTCGGCAACTTTCCGCAGGCATTCACGCACGTCGGACTCATGAACAGCGCGTTGTATTTGGCGCAGGCAGAAGGTGCGAAGGCTTCACCAATTGAGCTACTTGGTGAAGAGAATCTTGTGTAATCGTAGAAAGGCCCTTCGACTCGGCACGCCTCGCTCAGGATCATTCGATTATGCAAAGAATTGAACTGCTTGGTTTACCATGAGTGAGCCCGCATGCGGGCGAATCGAATGGAGAGAAGAATATTCCAGACGTATAACCGATTTGTCTCTGACCGGATGATCTGCGACACTGACGGATATGAAAAAACTCCTCCCACTCGGACTCTTCAATGCTGCCTATCTTTTGGTCGCGGCATATTTCTCACTGACAAATCAAAACTGGGAATTCATCGTGTATATCATCGTCGTACTCCTCCTCGCTGCGATCGTTCTGTTGATGGATCGTCGTGTGCATTTTTCAACCGGATTACTCTGGTTGCTTTCGATCTGGGGCTTGCTCCACATGATCGGCGGATTGGTTCCAACTCCCGCCGGTTGGCCCATTGATGGCGA
>JALHMU010000021.1 GCA_022843885.1 Candidatus Peribacteraceae bacterium
GACAAAGGGCTCTCGTCTGACGAAGCAAGAAAGAGACTGGAGCAGTACGGCCCCAATGAACTTGCGGTGAGTAAAGGGGTGTCGCCGTGGGAGCTTCTGTTCCAGCAGTTTAAGAACGTGCTCGTGATCATTCTGCTCCTCGCGGTCGGAATGTCGGCCTTTTTGGGGCATGGAATCGAGGCGATTGCCATCGGTGTGATCGTCCTCTTCGCCGTCATTTTAGGGTTCGTGCAAGAGTACAGAGCCGAGAAAGCGATGGAGGCGCTACGGAAGATGTCGGCACCCACAGCCACTGTGGTACGGGATGGCGAGGAGTGCGAGATCCCTGCCCGTGAGGTTGTGTCAGGCGATATCGTAGTGCTCTCGACCGGCGACCGCGTACCGGCAGACGGAAGGCTGCTCGAATCGATGAGCCTGCAGACAGATGAAGCCGCGCTCACGGGTGAATCACTGCCCGTCGAGAAACATGCCGCGATCATCCTCGGCGAGGCAGCGGTGGGAGATCAGAAGAACATCGTCTTCTCGGGAACGGTCGTCACCTACGGGCGCGGGAGGGCAGTTGTGGTCGCGACAGCCATGCAGACGGAATTCGGAAAGATTGCGGGGATGTTGCAAGCCGTGGAAACGGAAGACACCCCGTTGCAGAAGAACTTGGACAAACTTGGCAAGACGCTGGCCAAAACCGCGCTTGGGGTGGTGTTGGTAATCAGCATCATGGGCTACATGCGCGGCCAGCCGCTACTGGAAATAGTTATCTTCGGCATCGCGTTGGCGGTGGCGGTGGTCCCGGAGGCGCTCCCTGCAGTAGTGACCATCTCCTTGGCTATAGGCGTACAGCGGATGGTCAAGCGCCATGTATTAATCCGACGCTTGCCGGTCGTAGAAACACTCGGATCGACAACAGTCATCTGTACCGACAAGACCGGCACGCTCACAAAGGACGAGATGACCATTCGGAAGATCTATGCGGCTGGGAAAATGTACGACGTGTCCGGGAGCGGGTACGAACCAAAGGGCGAATTCTCCGTGGCGGGAAAAATTGTTGCACCCACACCGTCACTGGTGGAGCTGCTGCGCGGCGGGACACTGGCCAGTGACGCCAAACTCATCAAAGAGGAGCATGGACATGGTATCAAGGGCGATCCCACGGAAGGGGGCATCGTTGTGGTGGCGGCCAAGGCCGGACTACTGAAGCATGATCTAGATGCGCACATGCCGCGCACGGGGGAAATCCCGTTCACCTCGGAGACCAAGCGCATGACGACTCTTCACCGTGCCGGCCAGTCTGTGATGGCCTACGCCAAAGGCGCTCCGGAGGTAATCCTGCAATCCTGCACGCGCTTGTGGGGGGAGAACGACGAGCAGGAGCTTACGGAAAAAGAACGCAAGATGATTCTGGAGCAAGCCCGCACGATGGCGAGTCAGGCACTCCGCGTCATAGCGATAGCACGTAAAGGAGGCGTGAGTATCGAGGAATCAGAGAAAGATATGAAATTCCTGGGTTTGGTGGGCATGATCGATCCACCTCGTCCGGAAGCAAAGGACGCAATTAAGCAATGCAGACTAGCCGGCATTCGTGTGGTGATGATCACCGGCGACCACCCCGTGACAGCGGAAGCCATCGCACGTGAGCTGGGATTACTGACCACGGAGAAAGTAGTGACCGGCGCGGAGCTGGAAGCGATGGACCAGGAGACGCTCACGCGCGAGGTGGACAACATCGGCGTGTACGCACGCGTGTCACCTGCTCATAAGCTGCGCGTGGTTGCGGCTCTGCAGAAAAAAGGCGAAGTCGTGGCTATGACCGGTGACGGCGTAAATGACGCTCCCGCTCTAAAGAAGGCGGATATCGGCGTGGCGATGGGCATTACCGGCACCGACGTGACCAAGGAAGCGGCGGCCATGACACTGACCAATGACAACTTCGCCAGCATCGTTGCAGCGGTGGAAGAGGGCCGCGGGATCTTTGGTAACATCAAAAAGTACCTCATGTACATGCTCACGGGAAATCTAGGAGAAGTAGCACTCATTATGGTCACGACTATTGCAGCCCTTCCTGTTCCCCTCACTCCTGTACAAATTCTCTATATCAATCTGGCGACAGGGGGTCTTCCTGCTTTAGCGCTCGCACTTGATCCCCCTGAAGCGGATTTGATGTCCCGTCTCCCCCGAGGCCTGCGTTCTGGGATTTTCTCACGTCCTGTAATTTTCCTCATGCTCGTCGGCGGTCTCTGGTCCATGGCAGTGAATCTGGCTGTGTTCTTATGGGCACTCGGCTCAGGTCGGAGCCTGACACAGGCCATGGGCATGACATTCATCTCTCTCATTCTCATTCATTTCTTCAAAGCATACAATTTCCGGTCGGATCGACATTCCATCTTTAGAAAGCCCTTCGCCAACAAGTGGCTGAACTACGCGATATTGTGGGAAATCCTACTCCTATTGGCAATCATTTACGTACCGTTTCTCCACGAACCTTTTGGCACCTTCGCACTTTCGCGCACCGACTGGCTCGTCATCGTGCTCGCCGCACTCACAGTCATGCCCATACTGGAAATCGCAAAGCTCATGATACGGAGGACGCAGGCGTAGCACGTAAGTCCCTGAATTCGGAGGATCACTGAAGCAGTGCTACGATGGCCTACGTGAAGAAGAATGCCCTTACTCTCATCCGGTATTTCGCAAAGAACATCTCAGTCGTCATCGGCCTCGTGCTGATCTGGCGCGGGGTCTGGTACGTGCTGGACTGGATCGATTTCACGCTCTTTCAAGGCCAGCATATCTTTACTGCCGTTGGAGGTATTCTTCTTGGGCTTCTGATCCTGTATTTACCCGACAAAGACCTCAAGGAGCTCGAGAAGCTCTAATGCATGAGAGGCATTTGATCTTCAATTGGAAACCACTCCGCCCCTGTCTCTCGTGTTGCACCTCCATCTGCTGGTTGACAAAGCGGGAGCGCCAGAAGGACGGAGGGCTTGCATGTGCAAAAAATTATTGGGCAGTGATCTGGATAACGCAGCTGCCCTTTCCTTCTGCCATTTTTTCGCTGAGAATGGTGCTCTATGCCTCGCCTCGCTTGGCCCACGGATCTGCACCTCAACTTCCTCAGCGATAAGCAATTTGAGGCATTCTGTGTGTCTTTGGCTTCCACTGAAGCTGACTGCTTTGCGCTGACCGGCGATATCGGTGAGGCGCAGAGTGTGGAACGCTACCTCCACCTCCTCGAAAGTTCCCTCCATAGACCGATCTACTTTGTGCTGGGAAATCACGACTTCTACGGTGGGAGTATCGCCTCGGTTCGAGAACGTGTGCGGGATCTTTGTGAAACTTCACCGCACCTGCACTGGATGCCTCTTGAGAATATCGTGCCGCTCTCAAAGCATACCTGCCTCGTCGGCCATGATGGCTGGGGAGATGCACGGGCAGGAGATTATTGGGGCTCTCGCGTGGAGCTTAATGACTGGGATCTCATCGGGGAATTCTTCGGGCTCAGCAAAAGTGAACGAGGTCGGGTTTTGGAGCAGCTAGGAGACGAGGCAGCACAGCATTTCCGTAGCGTCCTACCAAAAGCCCTCAAGCGATATAAGCATGTAATCGTACTCACTCACGTCCCGCCTTTCCCACAGGCATCGCTCTACAAAGGTCAGCCCTCTAACGAGCACGGACTTCCACACTTCTGCTGTCAGGCTGTCGGAGAAGTACTCCAAAAGTGCATGGCTGCGCGTCCTGATGCAGAAATGACCGTTCTGTGCGGTCATACGCATGAGGCTGCAGATGTGCAGATCCTTCCTAACCTACGGGTGCTCGCGGGGAGTGCGGAGTATGGCCACCCGAAGCTTCAGCAGGTATTAGGGGTTGTCTGATCCTACAGCGGAAATCTCATTGCGATATTCAACTATCGCAGTGCTGTATCTTTCAGCGCTACTGAAATAGCGGTATACATGTGATTGGGTACGCGGTATCTCTCTGCCACGATCCGAGAATGGTAATTGCACAGAAGACCACTACTGCGTGATAAAAAGCCTATTGGACACGTATCGGCTGCATCATCACTGCATGATTTTTCAACCTATCTAGGTTATGAAAATAACGCTGTGTGGTGGAGGGATTCGAATGCCGCGCAAAGTCCTGAGCTGCTATGAGGGTTGCTCCTCCATTGATGAGGTGCGTAATGGAAGAATGTCTAAGCGAATGTGTGCTGACATGTGGGTGATCAATACCAAGCCCCTTGAGGCGCACCTTCACCATATGCTGGATGCTGCGCCTCGCAATTCTTTCCTTTGCACGATGGGTAGTACCTACGAATAAGGGATCTGCTTCTTGCAGAGTACCGCGTGTTTCCAAATACGCCTGGATAGCAGCATGCACATCATCCCGTATGCGGGTATCGATGTTTTTACCTCCTTTCCCTCGAACCTTCAGGACCAAACAGCCATCCGTTTGTACCAGGTCTCCGCTATTCGCTCGCGTAATCTCGCAAACCCGAAGACCATTGATGAGAAGGAGAGCAATGATCGCCATATCCCTTTTTCCTCTAATGCTCGTAGATTCGATAGAGGCAAGTAGATGATTGCACTCAGCCAGACTCAAGATTTCCCTGGTTGTTTCATTACTGACTTTGGGGAGCTTCAGCCCAGATGCAGGGTTAATGGGAATAACACCCTGCTCGTAAAGGAAACAGAAAAGCCTTCGCAAAACTGTCAGCTTCTTTGCGATAGTTGCTGGTTTCAATTCTCTATTTTCTAATCCCTCTTTATACCCAATCAGATCATGGAGCGTCACTTCTACTGCCCTCTTCTTTACTGTTCGATAGAACAGCTCAACTTCCGCTTTATAGTCACGCTTTGTATTGAAGCAGGACTGGTTGCGGATAAAAGAAAGGATGTAATCTGAAGAAGGCTCTACCATCGCTGTAATTGCCTGTATTGGGATCATCTGCATGTTCGAAGCTTATCATATGGTTGGGTTATAGCCAACTATTATTCAAAGCCCAATGGAAGCAAAATAGTAGGCATGAAGCAAACAATGCAAAAAGCGATGGGAAGAACCGATGTGGCAGAGTATCTAGGCGTTTCACGCCAATATGTGGACAGGCTCGTAAAGGAATCTAAGTTGCCTTTCCAGGAAACATCAGCGGGGATGATCTTTATGGAGAGTGATGTATTGGCTTATAAAAAAGAGCGCATGAAAAAAGCCAAGAGCGATACTCGTATTCAACTCAAGAAGAGCAGAAACAAGTAAGCCCATTACGCAGTATCTACATTATGTGACATAAATAACAACACAGGTTTCAAGATGTGTAAAACAAGGTAAAATCTCCTCAATATGAGTATTGATACTGAAGGGGTTTACGCAGATGACATCTACGATGAGCCTTCACCACCGATCAATCCGAACACTCTGCTTTTCCTCTATCAGTTAGCATTTTATACGGAGGGAGCAAAAAGTGTGCCACGGACTGAACTGGATACACAACAGCGCAAGTTCTCTGGGGCAATGCAGGATCATTTGAATGATCTTTTATGGGGTAGAGCGCAGTTTGTGAAATATAATGATTTGAAGCTGCCTCCAATGATCGACATGCTGAGGATGTTTCATAAAATTGAGACCGCGTTGGTGGAAGTGGAAATGGCAGTCAGCCCAGTCGAGATCTATGAATTCGAACATACAAATGCTTTTGGTTTTTTCCACTCAATGGTGAGTGTTGGAGAGTCAGTTGGAAACAAAGAATATGTGAAGAAAAAACCAGTTGCGTTGTGGCAAAAGTTGAAAGCTGAGGGTTCGGTTATTGTTCCGATGCATCAAGCTTTTGACCTCGCCTTTTCCCTAGTTATGGCACGACAGGAAGTGGTAACCCGCGATCATCGTTTGAATTTAGAAGATAATCCCCATAGGGACCAATGGATGAGCAAGAGCGCGGATTTTATGACTTCATCACCCGTAATTATCGAGTTCTTCACACAGGCTGTAGGCGTTCATAAGTTGACCAAGAAGCTGTTGCACGACTATCTCCAATCTTTCCGTTGGCACGACATTAAGTGGGAAGAAAACGTATTGAATTGGTCTCAACAGAAGGAGGCAATCTACGAAGTATTGAGTAAAAAACAGAAGCACTTCAAAAGGACTTTTTGGCTCAATGAAAAAGACTTCATCCTTCCCTCATTTCCTGAAGGAATGAAGCCAACAGAAACGATTCTCGCATTGGATGAGGATGGGGAGTTGATGGCTGGAGCAACACGGCGAGTAGATGGTTCTGAGCATCTTCAAATCCGAGTTCGTCCACAGCAACAATTCAATCAGATGGATATTTCGCAGGAAGAACTCTTCACGAAAGAAGGATACTACAAAGCCCCCTTTTCCGTTGCGAAGACGACACCACAGCCGCCTAAGATGTCTTCGAAAGAATTTATAGATGAGAAGGTGATGTATGAGCTGACCAGAAATGACCTAACAAGAGAAATCTTCATCAATGGAAAACTACTAGCTTGTCCTCGATCCGGCAGTCCGGCGAATAACTTGATGGTATTACTGCTTGAACGAAATGAGGAGGAAAGACATGTAATCTTGAAGAGTGAGGAGCTACGTTCCATTCAATCTGGAGCAAGGAAAAGGCCCATTCCCCGTATCTTAAGTGATTTAGGGTTTTCCAATGAGCTACGAAAGACGTTCTTCCCCAGTTCATCCAATGAAGAATTAGTTTTTCTCAATCCTATTCATCAGAGTGACCTGGATAAATTGGGCTTCAAGGAACTCCCGAAGTACGCACCGCTGATCGAAAGAGGTTGAAAGAGGATGTTACGGGTTGAAATGGGTCGCTTGCCCTGCAAAGCGGACAGAAATTGATAAACAGGGTGCATATGCAGGATTTTCGCACCCATGATCTACCGACTGTTGCCGTGCTGCTTCATAAGCAGTGCAAGTTACGAACACTCGACCGCTCCGATCCAAGCGGGAAAGTATTTTTCGTTTTCGAAGACAGCGATGAGCTCCAGCATATTCTCCGTGCTTATTGGAGTGATTCTTTACTGTGCCCCGCACAGTCGCTCCTCGCTTGTCTGAAGAGGGCGAAGCACATTCTCTACGACTATCACCAATGAACCTCACTCCTCATGATGTGCGGCGTTTTCAGCAGTTGTGGCGCGACCACTACCAAGAAGAGCTGACAGACGAGCAAGCCCGGCAATATGCCGAACGCCTGTTGCGATATGTGAGTCTCGTTTTATCTCCTGACGACCAAAGGGAAAGGTCGCCACCTTAGAGGGAGACCCTCTTTAGCAACAATTCCTTTCCGCTCCTATGAAAAATGTTACTTCTTTATCGTTATGCCAGCAAGTTCCTTCCGAGGAAAAATTCGTACTGGCTCTCATCAATTTGGCATCCGTGTGGAATGCGAAACTTGTTCTCCATTCCCATTACTCCGCGCCTGTTTACGCTAAATATCAGGATTTGGATGCACTCCGAGCTATCCCCATCCTCCAAGTCGCACAGAGCCTTGGCATTGATCTTGTAAAGACCGGCGGTGGCACCCATGCGATGCGTGAAGAGGGACAGGTGACCTCTCTCGCCATCTTTGAAAAAACGAATACCTGGAAACGCTTCTCGGGCAAGGAACGCAACGGAATCTCCAGTGGGTCCGTGCTCGATTTGGTCATGTATTTCCGTGAATGCTCCCTGCGCGAAGCGGCGGACTTTCTCTCCTCCCGCTTCCTATGAATCCTCCAAAGCTTCTCCTCCAGCCTCTTCCTCCCGATGAGCTCCACCATTGGATCGATAAGCGCGGTGTCCGTGAGGATATTCTGCAGGAATTTAAGGTGAGCTGGACTGTTTACGAGGGGATTCCATGGGTCGTTATTCCCATCTCTGATACAGAAGGCAACATTCTCACGTACAAGCTCAAAAGACCGCACAGTGCTTCCCCAGAGCAGCTGAAGTACAAAAATCTCCGAGGGAGTAAGGCGATGCTTTACCCCTTACCAATCCTTAAAAAGAATCCTCCAGAGATCATTGTCTGCGAGGGGGAGCCAGATGTGCTCATGCTCCTCTCACACGGTATCGCCGCGATCACTTCCACGACGGGAGCAGAAACATTCAAGGAGGAGTGGCTCGCACTTCTTCCACAAGGATGTTCTGTCACTTTCTGCTATGACCTCGATGAGGCCGGTGAGAAGGGGTCCAAAAAAGCGCTGCAACTCTGCGCGGCAAAACGTCCCGATCTTTTGCTCTCGATAATCCAACTGCCCAAGGATTTAGGGGAAGGCGGGGACATCACTGATTTCTTCTGTCGTTGCCGAGAACAGGGCAAAGATCCTGTTATTTATCTCAATGCATTTCGCGTTCCCTATGCGCCTCCTGAGGCAAAGCAGGAGAAAACGAAGAGCAAGGGGAGGCCTACGCAGGCGCAGATCATCTTGCAGACCGTTGAGGAGAGTCAGGCGATGCTTTTCCATGATCAGTTTGAAGAACCCTACGCACGCATTCCCGTAAAGGACCACGACGAAATCATGAAGATCGGAAGCATACGATTTAAACGATGGTTGCGGATGACGCTGTATCAGAAGATGCACAAGATCCCTGGCTCCGAGGCGGTGAATTCTGCATTAGGGCTTCTCGAAGCGCACGCCTGTTACGAAGGCAAAAGAACGGAGCTCTCCAACCGCGTCGCTTGGAAAGGTGAAGCGCTTTGGTATGACATGACCGATGCGCGGTGGAGAGCCGTGGAAATCGCACTAGGCGCATGGAGACTTGTCGAACAGCCACCCACGCTCTTTAAGCGATATGGTCATCAAGAGGCACAGGTTGAGCCGCAGCACGGGGGATCAGTGCATGACGTGCTTCCATTTGTAAATATCACCGATGCCCAGCAGCAGCTTCTCTTTTTAGTGAACTTGGTGTCGTGTTTCATTCCTGGATTCCCGCACGTCATTCTTAATATTCATGGGGAAAACGGGTCAGCGAAAACGACTGTCTTCAAAATCATGCGTCGGCTTATTGATCCCTCCAAAACAGAAGTACGTTCATTCCCAAAAGAGAAAAACGAACTGACGCAGGAACTTTCTCATCAATGGTTCATTCCCTACGACAACATATCGTACCTTTCCGAAGATCTTTCTGATGCGCTGTGTCGTGCGGTCACCGGTGAGGGTTCCTCCAAACGTGCGCTTTATACGGACGATGATGCTTTCCTGTATTCCTTCCAGCGCTGTGTCGCGCTCTGTGGCATCAATATTGCCGTACAGAAATCCGATCTCTTTGATCGTCTGATCCTCTTCAAACTGCAGCGTATTTCCGAAGATAAGCGCCGCGAGGAACGCGAGGTGCTTACAGCATTTGAGGAGAAGCGCCCATTTATTTTGGGCGCAATCTTCGACGCCGTTTCGAAAGCAGTTACCATCCGAGAGTTTGTTGATTTGAAACGCAAACCACGGATGGCGGATTTTGCGGTGTGGGGATGCGCGATTGCAGAAGCTCTTGGTTTTACCCAGCAGCAGTTCATCGACGCCTACTACGCCAATATCGGACAACAGCACGAGGAAGTGATGGATTCAAACCCCGTGGCAGCCGCCATACAAATTTTCGTGGAAGATCAGATGCAGGGCAAAGAGGAGTGGCACGGAACTGCAACGGAGCTTCTCGGAAAATTGGAAGATATGGCAAATTGCGTTGATGCCAAGATCCACCGCAAGAGTCTCCCGAAGACGCCGCAGCAGCTCACCAAGCGGCTGAACGAGCTCAAGAATAATTTTCTGGAGTTTGGGATCATCGTCAGTTTGCTCCCGCGCACAGGTAGGAGTCGGGGTATCAGCATTCGCAAAGCACCCGAAACTACCGTCACTGCCGTCACAGCGTCACAAGAGGAAAAAGTACCTGGCGATACGGGTCCGATGCAGCAATCTCTGCTGTCACCGGAATCGTCATCGGAGGAAACCGCTACTCAAAGCCAGAATGACAATGATGACAGTGGTGACGGTTCTTCCCCTTCGCCTGGCAATCCACTGAAGGATCTCGGCTTTTTCAAGAAATCCTGATTTACCTTTTTCTCCTATTCCTATGAACAATTTAGAACTCATCAAAGTGGTCTCCATGGAACCTAGTTTCCAAGGTGAACCAACGCCGGAAGTTCTGAAGGGATTCCAAGTGTTGCTCTACCGGCATCCCGAACAAGACACGGTATCGCTCACGCTCGACTTCTTCACGAATACTCTCCTCGTTAGCCCGACGATGCCTGCAGACCGTGCGGACGCTTGTATCGAGAGCATTCTCGTCGGTCTTCGCTTTGGCTACGTTGCCGCCGGTTACAAGAAGGAGGGCGACATGTGGGTGCCTCAGCCGGAGCACTTCCAGCCCCAGAAATAATTTCTATTTTATTTTTACCTTTACCTATGACTAATCAGATTATCATCAAAGGCAAAAAGATCTCACTAGCCCCCATTGCGGGCACTACCGTGCTCCGCGCCAGCGCACCACTGAAGTGCTCCATTTGTGGAAAATACCGTCCGTTTTTCTACAACATCCAAATTCACTCAGGAGAACCAGCAATGTTGATATGTGTGGCAAAGTGTCACAGGCATCTTCAAAAACAATTGATGTCCCACATAGAAGATCATTTTTTCATCCGTGGCATCGACGCTCCGCTCAGTATTCCCTCAAAGTTTTTCATCTATTGCCGTGTATCCACTGCTGAGGTCACGCATCCGAAGCACAATCTTGAAGGACAAAAAGATGTGCTCATTTCCTTTGCATATGACCATAAATTTGTCGTTGCCAATGTCTTTCAGGAATCCTGTTCTGCAATGAGCAGTCGCCCAGTTTTCGATCAGATGCTCCAGAGGATTGAGAAGGGTGAAGCGGATGCCATCCTCGTGCAAGATGTAAGTCGCCTCGTTCGCAATGCCACCGACGGGCGGCGCATAGCTGCCATGTTAGGGCAAGGCGTACTTTTTCAGGTCATAACACCGTTCCAGGTACTCAATCACAACTCCTTCATCTTGCAGATTTCTATGCAGGAGAAGGAAAGGCAGGCTTTGAGCCGAAATGTGAAACGTGGCCTCCAAACGCGCAAATCACGCGGTAATTAGCGCTGACTTTATCTCTCTACTTCCGTTATAATGTCCTCGCACCCATCATCGTCGCTCGTAAGATTCGTTTGCTATGTCGCTCAAAGGGGCGATCCTGCCGACAAAAGTCTTACGACTGATGTTGGGTGCCAGGGTCGCCCCTTTGGGCATTCTTCCTAACCTTTCTATGAAACCATTCGAATACTCTCGAAAAAGCACCAAGGATAAGGAGGATCAGCAGGTGCTATCCATGTCCGGCCAGCATGAGGAAAATCTGAAAGTTGCAGAACGAGGTGGTCACACGATCGTTGGAACCTTCGACGAAGAGGCGTCGGCAAAGCAGCCAGGACGGGAGCAGTTCAATAAAATGCTCCTACGCATCGAGCGCGGTGAAGCGGACTCAATCCTTTGCTGGAGATTAAATCGTCTCGCAAGGAACCCTATCGACGGTGGTCGCATCCAGTGGATGCTTCAACAGGGCATTCTCAAAGCAATCATCACACCCGAGAAGACATACCTCCCGACTGATAACGTGATTCAGATGTCTGTAGAATTCGGGATGGCGACACAGTTCTCTATCGATCTTGGCAAAGACGTGATGCGCGGAATGCTTCAGAAGGCCAAGATGGGCTGGAGACCTGGTATTGCTCCCGTGGGCTACCTCAATGATTACGGCGGTATCAAGGGCGAGAAGAAAATCTTCAAAGATCCTGAGCGCTTCGAGCTTGTACGGCGTTGCTGGGAGTATCTTCTTACCGGTGCGTACACAATCGAAGAAATATATGACCTTGCTATCAAAGAATGGGAAATGACCGTTGTGCGCGGGAGAAAGAAGATCGTGCGTCCCATTGGATTCAACACGCTCTACGATATATTCCATAATTCTTTCTACTATGGAGAATATGATTGGGGAGGACAAACATGGCAGGGACTCCATGAGCCGATGATTTCACGGGAGGAGTACGACCGAGCACAGGAAATCATCGGTGCGAGGGGACGACCACGAAAGCAGACCCATGAGAATCCCTATCCTTGCCTCATCCAGTGCGGGGAATGTGGTGGGAGCATCGTGATCGACGTGAAGAAGAAATTCGTGAAGCGAGAGAATAGGACAAAAATCCTCGAATACTTCCGATGTGGGAAGCAAAAGAAAAAGCAGTGTACTCAGAAACACTGTCTGCGTAGGGAACTTCTTGATCCGCAGATTCTCGGCATGGTCATGGCGGCAGAGCTTCCGCAGGCCTTTATTGATTGGGCGCTAGAGAAATTAAAGATGACACAGGAGGATAAAAAGAAAGAGCGTGAGCAGGAGTTAAATCGCCTTCATGAGTTGCATCGCGTTTCTGAGAAAAAAGTGAATGATTTCATCGATATGAGATTGGAGAATCCGGCTCTCTTTCCTGCAGACACCTTCAAACGAAAGCTTGAATCTTTGGAGCTAGATGTGAAGCGCTGTGAGGCTCAAGTGAACAATTACGGCAAGGTCGGGCGCACCTGGCGGGAGGAATTTATCGATAAACTGCTCTTCATTGAGAAGGCGCAGGAGAAGTTCATAAAGGCATTGGACCCGAAGGTTCGCATAGGAATGCTGAGTGAACTCAAAGAGTCATTAGAACTGACCGATAGAGAGGTTACTTTCCGCTTGCAGGAGCCGTTTTCCACCTTCATGAGGGGTAAGCTTCGCATGCAAGCGAAATTGGGCTCATTAGAACCGATCAATTGTCGCTTACATGAGGTAAAAACTGATGTGTTAGAGAAGGTTGTTCCTATATGGAGCCGCTGACCGGATTTGAACCGGTGACCCACGGTTTACGATACCGTTGCTCTACCACTGAGCTACAGCGGCTAAAACTGTTCCGTTCCGTTGTGGAACGGGGCTTTAGTGTACTGGTCAACATAGTGCCCTTCAAGGCTTGCTTACAAACACGCCTCGGGCTTCTGCCAGTTCTTCATAGCCTCGTAGACAGGCCCGTAGTTATTGGGCGCATTCCAGACCATGAACCCGCAGATACCTGCATCGGTCACACCGTCGATTTGCTCACGGAAATCTTTCGCACTGACGCTGTAGCCCTGAATCCATGGACGTAACTTTGATGCGTGATGCGGTCCGAGGAATTCCTGGTATCCACGAAGCGTGCGATTTACGAGGTAATACATACGGCTGCGCGGATCACGACCCGGAGAGTAATACGCGTTCTCAGAGAAGGTCTGCGGATACGCCATCGGAGAAATGATATCGACGAGTGGTGCAAATCGAGCCACGTCCTGACCCAGCGTTTCTTTGTTGATGTCATACGACCATCCAAGGATGGCGAAGGTAGAGATACCGAACTTCGTTTCCGGTCCGCAGCGATCGATGGTCTCTCGAACGGCTTTGAGGAAGACCTCGAGTCGATCGGCTTTTTGGTCACCCGTGTAGACGCCCAGTTCTCCGAAATACGCGGTGGAAAAACGGATGTAGTCCAGGTTGATTTC
>JALHMU010000022.1 GCA_022843885.1 Candidatus Peribacteraceae bacterium
CCAAACCCAGCAAACAACCAGAGTTCGATCGTCTCCACGACGGTTACATGTCCAATCGTCAACGCTGACCTCGCGATCCAGAAAACGGGTCCAGCATCTGTCGTTGCCGGTGGACTTGTTACCTACACGTTGACTGCATCGAACAACGGTCCAGCCAACGCGACGAACGTCATCGTGAAGGACATGATTCCTTCCGGTGTCACATTCAACGCAGGATTCTCCGATAGCGCATGCAGCCAGAGCGGCGGAACAGTCTTCTGTAACGCAGCATCTCTTGCGTCCGGTCAGACACGTCACTTCCAACTCGCATTCACGGTTCCATTCACTGCTTCTTGCAACACGCAGATCGTGAACACCGCGACGATCACTGGTACGCAGACGGACCCAAACATGGGAAACAACCAGAGCCAATCAGTCTCGACGTCAGTCCAGTGTTTGAACCCAACGTTCAACATCACAAAGACGGACAACCGCACGACAGTGCAACCAGGTGAGACGATCACGTACCAGATCTCTGTCACGAACACCTCTTCGTTCACTGCACAGAACGTCACGGTCAGTGACCAAATCCCAAGCTCTGTCACCTTCCTGTCCGCTTCGGATAATGGTGTCTACGGCACAGGAAACACGGTTCGCTGGACGGGTCTTTCGCTCACAGCAGGACAGACGCGCGTTCTCACACTCAACGTAAAAGTGAATGACAACGTCACGAACGGTACGGTCATTACGAATACTGCGGTCGTTGCTGGAAACACATCGTCTACAGATACGACGACGGTGAACGTTCCAGTCCAGTACGGTTGTATCGAAATCACGAAGGAAGTTCTCGATCAGAACAACAACTTCATCACGCCGGTCCCATCCTTCACGTTCCGCTTGAACAACAACCAGACAGTCACGAGCAACAGCTCAGGAAAAGCAACGTTCACGAACGTCACGGTCGGTTCCCACACGGTGACAGAAGATCTTCCAAGTGGCTACACACAGCTCTCCGTGACACCTTCCGGTTCACTTAACGTCACTGCTGGTACGACCTGCGCACAGATCGTCTTCAAGAACCGCCAGACGTCATCGACAGGAAACGCAACCTTCACGATCACGAAGACGGACGGTCGCACGACTGCAAACGCTGGTGATCAATTGAACTACACGATCACAGTCACGAACACATCGAACGTCAACGCGACAAACGTTTCGATCGTCGACATCCTGCCACAGTACGTCACCTTCAACTCTGCATCCGATAACGGTACGCATAACGGATCCGTCGTGACATGGAACAACCAGTCGATCTCCGCTGGTCAGAGCCGCACGTACACATTGAACGTCACGGTCTCGTCTTCCATCCCATACGGTGCCAACATCACAAACGTTGCACAGATTGGTAGCCAGTTCGCAACCGACAACACGTCGATCATTACGAACATCAATCCTCCGGTGTACCCACCAGTCTATCCTCCGGTGTACCCACCAGTGCAGCCTCCGGTGTACGTACCACCTACGAACAACTACAAGCCGTATCCATATCCGATTCCAGTCACGGGTCACAGCGGCGAAACCGATGCACTCTTCGCTGGTACGGACAATCAAGCTGAGTTCTTGAGCACTCCAGTCGACCAGAATACGTCCGGTAACTTCGTTGCCTACATCTCCGTCCTCGTGACGACGATTGCAGGTCTCGCATCCGCAGCCGGCGGAGCAGCCATGCGCTTGTTCTAAACCTCGAAATATCATGGAAATGACCCTATACCGCACCTGGTATGGGGTCATTTTCAAAAGGTCGTTTTTCTGCTATACTAAAGGGAAAACACAAACTTCATGGTCCTCTACATTCCTAAGCGTGCCGGTGGCGTCAACCTTCAAGCATTCGTGCTTGTGGCTGGTCTGTTTTTGAGCACTGCCGTGCTTGCGACATTCTTCTTTTTCCACAATCGCCAACTGGGAGAACAGCAGCTCCGCGAGACCATGGAAACACATGCCGCGATGGCTGCATTGAGAATCGATGCCGAAGATGTGAAGCAGGTGCAGTCGGAAGCGGACATGCAATCAGCGCCATTTTTGCGCATGGAGAAAAATCTCTACGAACTTCTTCAAGCACTTCCAAATGCTCGTTTCGTCTACATCATGCGTCGCACTGATGATCCAAACATGCTCGCATTCGTTGGCGATTCAGATTTGTATTTGTATCCAGAAGGATTCGACGAAAATGAAAACGGGGTCATTGATCCAAGTGAAGAGCCATCGACGCCGGGGCTCATGTATGACATTTCTGAGATCCCCGCGTTACAAGGCCCGGCATTCATCGGGCCCACATCCGATGCGGAATTTACCGTCGATCAATGGGGAGAATTTATCTCCGCATATGCTCCGATTCGAGACGAGAAGGGCAAAGTAGTCGGTATCATCGGTATTGACGTCGATGCCAGAGAATTCCTCAGCATGTCGCAGAGCTTGTTCCGCCCGACCGTCTTCGTGTTGGTCATCTTGTGGGCATTGTTCGTAGCGACATACCTGAGCGTATTGATGTGGCGTCGTCGTTTGGATTTCGTGCGTGAATTGGAAGAAGAGCGCTCTGCGCTGATCAATTTGGCCCTCCATCAACTTGGTGCACCAGTCGCGATTTTCCGTTGGTGGCTTGAAATTTTGAAGGACCGTGAAGAAATGAAGAGCGATGAAAAAGGCCGCGAAATTTGTGCCGAAATGGATGAAGGCGTCACACGAATGTCACAGATTATTTTGGCACTGCGCGACATCAGTGCGTTTGAAAGTGCAGCCTACAAACGCGTGAAGGATCCGTCGTACATCGCAGATACCGTTCGTGATATTCAAGATGAATATGCACAGCGGTTGAAGCTGCAAGAAAAGACATTGGAATGCCATATTCCACATGATCTGAAGCCTGTGTTCATTGATCGTAAGCTCCTTGCTGCAGTCATGCGCGAGCTTGTCAGTAATGCCGTCGATTATTCACCGCATAACACGACCATCACCATTCATGCCGAGAACCAGATGAACGGCGTACTCGTCGAAGTTCGTGACCACGGCTGCGGTATTCCACAGCAGGATCTCCCTCGTATTTTCCGCAAATTCTCTCGCGGATCCAATGCGTCAAAGTATAAACCATCTGGAAATGGCATCGGTCTGTTCTTCGCAAAAAAGGCTATAGATAGGGCTGGAGGCAAGATTTGGGTCCAAAGCGAATTGGGCAAAGGGACGTGTTTCTCGTTCATTTTGCCGACGAAATAATTGCGGAGGAGAAGGTTCCAAAGAGCATGGAATTTTTCCTATATATGCATGTTTGCAATTTATAAAAAAATGTGTTATAATAACTTTATTAACACACACACCATGAAAAAGAAAACATCCAAGACCCTCTCTACATACGTGCATCCGGGCAGCGTCTCACTCGCGCTCCTCACTGCTTTCCTTGTGATCTCAGTGCTCGTGCCTGCACCTGCGAAGCAAGGGAGTGCATTGGCCGCCGCGCCGACACCGTCCCTCTTGGAGCGTCTGATGGGTCGTATGCATGGTGCTGCGACATCTGTCTCTTCTGAAGAAGCTCTAAAACTACTCGAACAACGTGCCGCGCTTATGAAACACTCAACGACCGTTTTCCTGATGCAGGATGGAATCGAAGTCGCACGTGCAGAGGTGAAGATGCAGGACCATCCGACATGGATCAAAATCGATTCGTCCGATCGTCCGACATTGGTCTTCAATCGTAATGAAGTACGTAACGGCGTCCTTGAGATTGTAGGAACGCGCATTGCCGCACCGACAAATTGTTCCATCGGTTCTGTTGTGAAAGATGCATATGGAATCACCCGTACGGATACGAAGTGTATTGCCAAAGAAGGACTGACATTCGATGAATCCAAAGCAATTGAATCACTCGCATTTGCTCTGTTGCAGAACACGCCAGAAGTAATCGTCGAACTTATTCCAACAGGCGGTGATATCGATGCATCGTTGATCGGCATGTCTTTCCCAGACGTGCTCGGAGTCGGTACCTCCAACTTCAAAGGTTCACCGTGGGGTCGCGCGAAAAACGTCCATAAAGCCATCGAAGAAAAGATCAACGGCGTCGTTGTTCCAGCAGGGGAAACGCTGTCGTTCAATAAGCTTCTCGGCCCACGCGTCACACAAGGAAACGGTTGGGCCATGGCTCTTGGCATCTTCGAAGGTGGTGAATTGCGCATGACACCAGGCGGAGGAATCTGCCAAACATCGACGACGGTGTATCGCGCCGTACTCAACGCAGGTCTTCCGGTTGCAGTGCAACGTAACCACAGTTTATTCGTGCACTACTACGAAGTCGGTGGTGTCGGTCTCGATGCGACAGTCTTCTACGATCACCAAGATCTCAAATTCGTAAATGACACCGGTCATCCGATTCTCATCCAAGCGGAAGTCGTGGGTGATGATGTCACCGTTGCATTCCACGGTACTTCCGATGGACGCACAGCAACGTTGAACGGACCATTCGTCGTCGGACATGATGGGGGACAGCTTGTGAACGGTCGTGCAATCCGCCCAAACGAAATCGTCTGGACCCGCACGGTGACGAAACTCGATGGCACAACGAATACCGAACAGCTCGTCTCTCGTTATAAGGCTGTGCCGAATTACGTCCGTAAGGACATCCTGAAGGCCGCTGAGACAGTCACAACGACTCAGAATCCTCTCTAGAAGCCTGCATGCAGGCGTGAGATGAATATTGACATATTATAAGAATTATGTCAAGATATATTAGTCGTTTGTTCTTTGTTTCATGGGCTCCCCTTTTCAGGAAGGAAGGGATTGTATGTTTGCTGCATTCAAGACTGTCGTGCGTGTTACGTGGATGATTGTCGTGAGCATCGCTCTCGTGTTTGTCACGTTTGTGATGTCCACACTCGTCGGGTACGGCGGCACCGTCCTGTTCGAATCCATTCACAATGAATTCGAGCCCACAACAGCAGTGGCATGGAAGCACTATGCTGAGACGATGACCGGCGTCCTTTGGACAGGTGTCATTTTACTCGGTGTCATGCTGAACCATTGCATTGCGCAATACCGCCAACGCCGAAAAGCGGATGCCTAATCGAAACATTCCAAACGATCCGACCGGATGAGTGCCTCGCGCGCTCCTCCGGTTTTTTTGTATACTACAAACAATGAGCGATATGTCCGATCAAGCGGGTTTTCAATTACAAGCGGCACTGCGGGAGCTATCCGAGGCGCTGAAGAATGAACAAGAATCCGAGCGCAAGCGACGCTTGGAACAACTGGCGCAGGATTTTTTGCGTGCTCGAAGAGCAGAGGTGAAACAGGCCCTATTAGAGGAGCTGTCATTGATCGTGTCGCCGGTTCTTTTGAAGTTTATTTCAGATCTGCGGGCAGAAGATCTGAAGGAATTCACGCTCGCGCCAGATAGTGATCCAGATGTGCAAACGATCCTCACTGTCGTGCTGGATCGCAAGGAATAGCGACCATCGTTTTGCTACGGATTGCAGATATCGAGAAATAGTTTTGCAGTAGCGAAATGTCACTTGCGCCTCACCCGGTGACTCCGCTTTAATCTCCCTCCTATGTTCATCTCACGTCTCCTCTCCGGCATCGTTATCGCACTCTTACTCAGCAGCAACGTCGTTCATGCTCAGGACGTTCCCCTCGACAAGTCTGCGGTCATGACCCGCGCGGATTTCGTGAAATTGATCGTCGAAAGAATGTACACCGAAGAAGAGATCAAACATTGCTTCACACTCCTTTCTCCGTCGGAGTATCAACTCCTCTTCACTGATGTGTCGATCCACGAATCGTACGGTCCGTCCCTGTGTGTCGCGATGTACACGGGCATCGTCCGCGGCTATGAAGACGGCAGCTTCCGCCCCAACAAAATCATCAATTTCGCAGAAGCATCCAAGATCTACACTCGTGCCTTCTCGCTTTCTCCTGCGGCAGGCCACAGTGTCTCCGATCCATGGTTTAAGGGGTCTGTCGAAGCATTGGCATCACGCGGAGCTATCCCGATGAACGTCAAAACATACGCCCAGCAGATGACGTATCTCACGCACGAAGAGATTCTCAAGCGCATCACAAACGATCTGACATTCTTGGATTCTCAGACGTACGACTCGCTCGCGATCGTTCGCTAAAGAAGAAGGTCATACGAAAAAAACTCGCTCAAATGTTTGAGTGAAAGATTTTTCTTCTTATAATGAAAGGATTCTACTTCTTCCCCACTTTTCCTATGAGAAACTCTCTCGATACAACGGGCAGCCAGATGGATGAAGAGACAGTACGCACCAAAAGTGCGGAACTTCGAAAAATAGATCCGGCTCGAGCCGATCTCATGGATGCGGACATTGATGCTGCCAATGGCGATCCGGACGAGCTTCAGGATGTCTACGATGCATACAAAGTAGACGGATCTGACCAAGCGCTCACCGATGAAACGGAGCGCGCGTAACAGATGAACGTCCGGCCCTCCCTGTGTCACCAAGTGGTCGGGGAGGGCGTTTTTGTATTAGTTGGGAATCGGCGTGTGCTCATTTTTCAGTACACGTTCACGATAATGCTTCAGCTCGCCCATCGATCCGATCAATTGAATTTCATCCCGGTCCGTTAGAAACGCACCGTTCGAAAGTTCACGATATTCCATGAATGCAGCCAGAATCGCTGTTGGATCAAAAAGATGTCTGATCTTTTCCGCAAATGCACCGATAAGACGTTTTGCATCTGCACTTTGCAAGCGATCTTCGTTGTATGCCAAGGCACGATCGAACTCGCTTTGTTCGGCCGTTTTTTTCTGTGTTCTTTCCATTCTGTGGGTTGGGGAGGAGTATACTCAGCTCATGACTTCCAAAGCAACATTCGCACTCGGCTGCTTCTGGGGACCGGATGAATTCTTCTCCCAGATCCCGGGAGTCCTCAGCACAACAGTTGGCTACAGTGGCGGCACAACCGAGCATCCGAACTACGAAGACATCGGCGATCACACCGAAACAATTGAGATAGGATTTGATCCGGGCATTGTCTCGTACGAGAAGCTCCTTGACCTGTTCTGGCGTGAGCATGATCCAACCTATAAAGCGAAGACGCAGTATAAATCAGCGATCTTCACGCACGATGAAAAACAATTCGAAGCTGCAACGAAAAGCCGTGATGAACGTCAGGGATTTTCTTCGACACCGATTGTCACCGAGATTCGCCCGGCCGGCGTGTTTACCAAAGCTGAGGAATACCATCAAAAATATCTGCGAAAGAATCGCGGTGCTGTGTGCTAAAAAAGGACCTCCCGAAGGAGGTCCAGAGTTTCTGCTCATGACGAGCAGGTGGTTGTTTCCTGCGCAAGAAGCGCCTTGATGGTCCCTGTCGAGGCATGAATGCCATGACGGAGAAAGGCCGCTCGTAGCGGATCGGCTTCGGCCTTTGCGAGAATTTCTAGTCTCTCCCTAAGGGTCAAGGTTTCTTCGACGATGATCAACTCGAGCCACGTGGTCGTTGGCCGGCGGAAGATACTTTCTCGAATGTCGACAATTTCTTCCTCATTGAGGAAGAAGACATCTCGAAAGGAAACCGAGTCACCATAGATAATGGACCTCTTTTTTTCTTCGGAAATCTCGATCGATTCTCCTCGGGTCGCGGCGGCGTGAAAGGGCTTGTGTGCTTCGTATGCATCCTGACTGATGCACATACGACGAGCCCAAGCATTGAGCGACGCTTCTTCGACGCAGTTGACGTTGCCACGCTGAAAATAGGACTGCGCAATCATCTCTCCTATCGACTGTGATACAAACATCAGATGTCTCCTAACGCTGATGGAAGGAACAAAACAACATGTCTATTGTACTTTACATTCTACTTTCGTCAATTTTGATGATTTTGGTTTATCTCCTGCGCTTCCGCTTGGCTTCAGAACCCGAGCCCATATCCATCAGAATCGCAACGATCAGTACGAGGTACATCCACCATTCCCACGTTCCACCGAACCAGTTTTGCACGGCGCTGTACCACAGCAATGTGAACGGGAAAAAAAGGAAGCCCAAGATCGGCCAGAGTCGTGTTTCGAATACGCCGGTGAACCAGCTGGAGAGCAACCAGAGGAGTGCGATTGTAAAACGTGGAGCAATGAGGCCGATGAATGCAACGAGGATTGGCATTCGTGAATTGTACCATGCTTTCGTGATGTGCGGATTGAAAGCTGCCGAAAAGAGCTTATACTGTACGGTTATATGAAACATTTCGTACGGACTCTTGAGATTTTGATCATCGTCGGCATGTTCGCTGCCACGTTCTATGCGTATCCGTGGCTCCCGGAGCAGATCCCATCACACTGGGGTGCGTCCGGTGAAGTCGATGATTACATGCCAAAGTCATATGGTATTTGGTTGCTCCCCATCATCACGGTCGTGATGGCGTTGATCATTCCACTCGTACGGTACATCGATCCCAAAAAGCAAAACTACAAAAAGTTTGAAGTACCATTCGCGGTCTTCCAACTCACGATGGTTGCATACTTCGCATACATTTTTGCGATTCAACTCTACGCATCACTCTATCCTGAATCTTCAGGCAATGCGGCGCAGCTCATCATCAGTGGCGCAGCGGTGCTCTTCATCGTCATTGGCTTACTGATGCCAAAAATTCGATGGAACTTCTTTGTCGGTGTTCGCACACCATGGACGCTCGCCAGTGAGCGCGTGTGGAATCGCACACACGACATGACAGGGAAATTATGGATTGTTGCCGGTGTGCTCACCCTCATTGCGACACTTTCAGGAACGCTTGATCCACTTTACATTTTTGTTCCTGCGATCATCGTTATTGCAGTCATTCCGATCGTGTATTCGTATCTGATTTTTCCGAAAGCAAAAAAGTCCTAATTCATTCGTGCGGACAATTGCAGTTTCAAGATGCGTTTACGCGTGTCTTTTAACCGCCCGGCGATCGAGAGAATTGTTTCGAATTCTGGAATGACTCCATCAATTTCCTCCGCATCAATAAAGAGAGTGATGAGAACATCGTTGAACATCATGTAGATCTGGTCGATCTGATAGGATCCTTACAGGTTTGCATGTATGCCTGAAAATTCGCAAGCGCCAGTCGTATATCGTTCTGACGATACTTCAGTCCAACGAAGAGTTGGCACTCTTCCTTTGTAAGGTCCAACGAAGGGAATATTTCCATAGTCTCGTATTGAACGCTTCGCATTCCTCCTCGTCAATGCTGAAATGAGGTATGATAGGGGATACTTTCCTCCATTCTTATGCATTGTTCCTGTTCTGATAAAGACTCCAACGGATGCTGTTCTGATTCACGTTGTTCCTGCTCCTCGGGACGTTCACGCGGTCTTCCGATACTCGGTGAAACACTTGTGGTCGGCATCGCACTCGCCGGATTTTTCTATCTGTCGCAAGGTACGGCGCTCACCGTAAGCGGATACATCACACTTCTTGCCATTACCGCTGTTTTCTATTTCCTGATGTTGCTCGCACGTGCCATCTTTATGTTCATGACAAACAGCGACGACTTCTGGTGGAAAAATTATGAAACATGGCAAAAGATTGAAGAGGCAGAACATCACAAACATCATTCCGATGATCATTCCCATTAATCTATGAAACTCCACACCCTTCTCTCATTGTCGGCTGTATCGATGTTGCTCCTTTCTTCTTGCACGTCCGCGGAGGATGCACTCAAAAAAGAGCTTACAGAAGCCAATTATTGCGAAACGGAATCCGATTGCGTACTCATCGGCAGTAAGTGTCCGTTTGACTGTTACATCTACGTCAACGCTGCAGAAGCTGACGCGATGAGAGCGAAAGTCGACGCATTCCAATCAACCTGTGAATATTCCTGTCTGCAAAGTTTCGGTGTGACCTGTCAGAACAACGTCTGTCAGCCGATTCTTCCGGAGCCGCCGGCAGAATAAATATCGAAAAAAGAAAACCTCACCCGAAGCCGGGTGAGGTTTTGAAGACCCTTCGATGTTCCTACGAAAGCCTCACTTTGTTCACTTTCGTGTTCTCGATCAGATGGATCCACGCGCCGTCGGGAGAAAACTGAACGGTACGCTGGATCGGATCGTTGATCGTAAACGGTAGCGTGGCGATTGCATGCTGCACGTCTTTGACGGAATAGACGCGACACTCGGATCGGAAGATCGCCGCAATCATCGTGCCGTCGTTGCTCGGCACCAGAAGCCTGACATGATCACCATTCTCCATCGCGCCGCAGTTATTGGCCTTGTCGAGCTCGAACTGCCGATACGGAGTGTGTTGAAGCATGTGCAGGTTCCCGGCTTCCAGCCAAGCAAGTACGTGGCCGTTGGCCGAAAGCCCGTACGGACCGGAACCGGCGAAACCGATGCTTCCGACGAGATGATAGGAATGGCCCCTCTTATGAACCGTCAGGATCTCATCTTTTTTGTCTAGGAGAACCGAGCCGTCGCCGCTCATGGCGGCTGTAAAGAACGTTTGATTCTTGTGTCGTGGGAGTTGGAATTGCGTGTTTCGTCGTACGTTCATCGACATTGCAAGCTCCTTCGAGCAAAGAGAGGGAACGAAATGTGAAAGGACTAATGTATACAGTACATTAAAACATAAAATTATCCATTCATGGATTCATGGCTTATATGAGAGGCATAAGGCATTTTTTAACAAATTTTAAAAGTACCTTGCAATGCATAGTACTATGCGGTACACTTCGAGTAATGACACCTGAAAACTCCTACGACTCGTCTGACAAAAGTCAGGCGCAGCTCCGCAAAGGCATTCTTGAATTTTGCATTCTGCTGATCATCGATCGGCATCCCCACATGTATGCACCAGCGTTGATCAAGAAGTTGAAAGATATTGATCTCGTGGTGGTGGAGGGGACCATCTATCCATTGCTCAGTCGCCTCAAGCGCGAAGGTTTGCTCGAGTACAAATGGGAAGAATCCAAGAACGGACCGCCGCGCAAGCTCTACGAAGTCACGAAGCGTGGCAAGACCGAACTCAAGCAGCACATTGAAAACTGGGAATCCATCTCATCTTCTATCTCCTCACTTCTGCAGTCATGAAAAAGACGATCAGTATCCAGATTAGCGGCATTCTGTTTCACATCGATGACGATGCGTATGCAACGCTCGACGCGTATCTCAAGTCGATTCATTCACACTTCAAGCGCACGGCCGACGGTGATGAAGTCGTGTCTGATATCGAAAGTCGTATTGCAGAGCAGTTCTCGGAAAAGCTGAAGAAGAGTAAGCAGGTGATTACGTTGCATGATGTCAACGCACTCATCAAAACGATGGGAACGATCGAAGATTTTGAAACATTTGAACATGAAGAAGAGCCGATCAACAAGAAGCACACGAAGCAGGGTTTTTCGTGGGAGAACCAACCCTTTGCCGGAAAAGGACGTTTGTATCGTGATGCGGATGATCAAATTCTCGGCGGTGTGTGTGCCGGTATCGCCAAATATTTTGGCATCGATCCGGTGATCACTCGTCTTGCCTTCGGCTTGTCATTATTCTTGGGAGGATTTGGAGCATTGCTCTACATCCTGCTCTGGATCATCTTGCCGGAAGCCCGTACCACTGCGGAAAAAGTCGAAATGACAGGTGGGAAAGTCACGCTCTCCGCACTTCAAGAGCGTATCGATGCTGCGATTCCAAAAGAACGTCGTGACACAATCTTTCGAAAAGTGATTGCTGTTCCGATGATGATTATTCGCAGCATTCTTCAATTCATTGGAAAAATTCTTCGCGTGATCGTTCCATTTGTTCTGCGCGTCATCGGATTCTTCATCATGATGGGTTCCGCGTTCGCAATTGCTGGAATCACATTGGTACTTTTGACATTCCTGATCAATCCAACATCTCCATACATCGGTTTCCCTCTTCGTGAAGCTGTCGGTCCCGTTTCCTATGTTCTCCTCGGTGTATCCGGCTACTTCTTGATCTTCATTCCAATCGTGTTTGCCCTGATGCTTGGCGTCACGATGCTCCTTATGCGCCGCACGATGACTGCACCGGGTGTGATCGCACTCACAGTCTTGTGGTTTGTGGCATTGCCCATCTTTGGCGCAACGCTCACATCGAAAGGTCCCGACCTTGAAGCCGCCTTGGATCGACATCGTGAGCAGCATGGAACATTTACCGAACAATCATTCGATCTCACGAATTTCGATCGCATCGAAGTCGGTGGTATGACGAATCTGGAAGTGCACTACGGTACGACCTACTCCGTCGTGCTCGAAGCAACGCCAAAAGATCTGGAAAGACTCGATGTCTCGGTCGAAGAGGAAACTCTGTCACTCTCTCGAAAATCGTCCCATGATTCCTGCATCTTCTTCTGCGATCGCTATGATCACACATTAAAAGTCACGATGCCGGAGCTTGCACTCCTTGATCTCAGCGGTATTGCGAGTGCATCCGTCGAAGGATTCCCACGCATGGAAGCATTGAAGTTGATAGCAGATGGCCATTCGACGATCGAAGCCAATGTCATTGTCGATCTCCTCTCGATTGAGTCAGATGGAGTGTCATCCATGGTGCTCTCGGGTACCGGACAAACCGTGAATGTCGATCTCAACGGTGTTGTACGAATCGATGGGTCTGCATTCGTTGTACAAGACGCAGCGATCGACGTCTCTGGACCAAGTCGCATCATTCTGGATGTACGCAATGCTCTCACAGGTACTGTGTACGGCCCAGCTGACGTGCGGTACCTCACCGAGCCAAAGACCGTCACTATCGAAGAACATGGTCCCGCTTCCATTCGTCAGCGTGACGAGGATGAGTATGAATATCAGGACTGGTAAGTTTCCACTCAGCATATGAACGCGACTGTACTTGATGTTTCAGCTTTGTCGGCATTCGCATCACCGCTGACAGGGGACATACTGGTACATCTCTGTCTCATCGAACATGAATGCGATGCTCAGCAGCTAAACGACTTCAAGCATGCGTCTTTCCCTGTGCCGGCGGGCATCGCAGCACATGAGTCGCACTGACTTTTCTTCATACTGCCACCCAGCTGTTCCATGATTGCTTTCATCTGCTCGTTAAAGTCGATGAACGTGTAGCCGGTTGGGACCGTTAAGAGCATCTCATCCGGTGTCCAGGTGAGACAGTTCAATTCCACATTCTGTTGCGTATCTACACCAAATCCGCCATCACTTGCTTCTTGTACGGCTGGGTCGAAGAGATCTTCTTCGCTCAACAAGATGCCGTTCTTCTGGCCCGACATCCAGATGTACATTTTGCCGTCTATGCGGATCATGTGCGATTCCGTGGCCTGTCCGTTGACGGTGCTTGCGAAGTCTCCACGCATCGACGTGTCATCTTTCACGTAGATCGTTCCAGTCGTTCGATCGTTTTCTTCTCCTTGAGCAAACTCGCACTTGTACGATGCATCCAACGCGAACATTTCCTCGAACGTCATGTTCAATTGCTTTGGCTGTTCCACTTCAGGCGTAGCAGGTTCCGTTGTGCAGGCAGAAAAAAGCAATGTCGTGCCGATGATGCCGAGTCCCAAAAAAC
>JALHMU010000023.1 GCA_022843885.1 Candidatus Peribacteraceae bacterium
GCAGAAGCAAACCTTCGTCTCGTCGTTTCGATTGCAAAGAAGTACATGGGCCGCGGTCTCTCATTCTTGGATCTGATTCAGGAAGGAAACATCGGTCTCTTCCGCGCTGTCGAAAAGTTCGATCCTGAACGCGGTTTCAAATTTTCCACGTACGCTACGTGGTGGATCCGTCAAGCAATCACCCGTGCTATCGCAGACCAAGCTCGCACCATCCGTATTCCAGTGCACATGGTCGAAACCATCAACAAATTGACGCATACCCAGCGTCGTTTGGTGCAGGAACTCGGCCGCGAGCCAACAGTCGAAGAACTTGCTGTGGAAATGGAAATGGACGTGAAGAAAGTTCGCCACATTCAGAAGATCAGCCAAGACATCATCTCGCTCGAAGCACCAGTCGGTTCTGAAGAAGATTCGAAGCTCGGTGACTTCATCGAAGATGAAGATGCAGTGAACCCGTTCGATGCCACCAACCGCCAGCTTCGCAAAGAAAATGTGCACGGCATGCTTGAATACCTCACACCACGTGAACGCAAGATCATCGAAATGCGTTTCGGTTTGAAAGATGGTATCGGCCACACGCTCGAAGAAGTCGGAAAAGAATTTAACGTCACACGTGAACGCATTCGTCAGATCGAAGCCAAGGTTCTGCAGAAACTTCGTGACCATCCACGTTCCGCTACTATTCGTGAACACGGCGGTGCCAAGGCAGGCCGACTCAACAAAGCTGTCACGGGCATGCTTTGTCCAGAATGCCGCAAAGGATCACTCATCGAAATCCACCAAGGCGGACGCACGCATTACAAATGCGATCGTTGTGCGTACATGATGGCCGACATCAAGAAGTAGCCGAAACTTGCGAGAAATACGTAGGATGGGTATGTTGCCTAACGGCATGTCTGCATCTTTTGCCGCAATCCTGGCGCAAAGCTTCTCGGTTTTTCGGAGGAACATTCTTCAAATTCTCGTTGTTGCGGCAGTGATCGCGCTCTTTTCGTCGATTATCGAGTCCTCACTCGTCGGAGCGATGGCTCGCGTAACAGCGAATCTCCCGGTCAACACCGAGCAACCGCTTGAAACTGGTACAGGCATCATCATCAATGAAGACGGGTCATCTCGCGACCTTCAAGAAGATATCAACCAACGCAGCGACAGTGTTATCAGGCAGCTTCGTGAAGACCAAGCGTTACAGGTCTTCTTCATTTTGTTGCCGCGCATTCTGTTTACATACGTTGCCATGGCCATCCTGTCCTTCCTCGCCATGATCTACTTCTTCATTCTCGCTTTACAAAGCGACATGAAGCCGGATTGGGGCCAAGTCTTCGACCGCTTACCGCCACTCTTATTCCCGATGATGGGACTCTACATCTGGATCTTCATCCGTTCCTTCACGTGGATCCCGATTCTTGGCATCTTCACGTCTATCTATTACTTCCCACGTTTCGCGCTCAGTAACGTTCTATTGGCCGAACAGCGAAAAGGTATCCGCGAAAGTGCTCGTCAAAGTATGCGACTGAGCCGTGGCTATTGGCTCACCATCTTTGCACATGGTGTTTTGGTTGCCATCGCACTTGGAATATCACTCTCCATACTGTCCGTTGTTGCACAGACTGTTGGCGCTTTGACGCTCAGCATCCTGGGTATCCTGTTCCTCAATACCTTCGTCAATTACCTTGGAATCGCAGTTGGTACGGTCTACATGACGCTGCTCTCGAAATCGATCTTGAAGGAGGTTATGGCACGAAAAGCCTGAGAAGAAGCCATTTTCGAATGTGATAGCATACGTCCATGAGCGTTCTTCAGGATGCATTTTCGGCACTCAATCCTGAGCAGAAAACTGCGGTCGATACGACCGAAGGTCCATTGCTCGTCCTGGCCGGTCCGGGAACAGGAAAAACCCAAGTCGTGGCACTCCGCGTGGCAAATATTTTGAAGACAGCACAGATGCGACCGTCAAACATTCTCTGTCTCACATTTTCTGTAAGCGGTGCGACTGCCATGCGCGAACGTCTGCGTGGATACATCGGTCCGGATGCGTATGGCGTCACCATCACAACCTTCCACGGATTTTGTAATGATCTGATTCAGCGTCATCCGGAAGTCTTTCATGATTTCTCAGAACTCAGTCAGATCAGCGATGTGGAACGCTATCGTTTAGTGAATCGTTTGATCGATGATCTTCCGATGGATGCCGCAATCGTAAACCCAAAAGACCGATACGGTCGCACAGCTGACATCCTTTCACGTATTTCTGAAACCAAGCGCGAAGGCGTCACGATCGAGCGTTTGGCTTCGGCGAGCAAAACGTATGCGCAGGAGATGCAGGACAAGAGTCGACCCGGAACCAAGGCCCATGAACGCAATCTCAAGCTCAGCCGACAGTTCGATGAATTCATTGAGCTCTTCGATGCCTACAACCGCACTCTGCGAGAGAAAGCGTTGTATGACTACGAAGACATGATTCTGTTCGTGATTCGTGCATTGAAAGAGGAAGACTGGTTGCTCGCATCACTCCAGGAACGATTTCAGTATGTGCTCGTCGATGAATTCCAGGATACGAACGGTTCACAGAACGAAATCGTAGAACTGCTGACAACGTTTGCAGAAGGCGTGAGACAAGCGCCCAACATCTGTGTTGTCGGTGATGATGACCAGGCGATCTATCGATTCCAAGGTGCCAACGTCACCAATATGATTCGCTTCCGTGAGCGTTTTCCCGACGCTAAAGTCGTCACCCTAACAAAGAGTTACCGTTCCACGCAGGAAATCCTGGATGCTGCCAAAGCTGTCATCACCCATAACACGGAGCGTCTCACAGCAGTCTTCCCGGATATTCAGAAAGATCTGACATCAGCACGCAAAGATCCGCACGGTCCGTCACCGATTCTGTTGCGTCCAGTGTCTGACGCCGTCGAGCACTTTGCGATTGCCGAACAGATTGAAGGATTGAGAGAGGAGGGGATTCCAATCGGAGAAATCGCGGTCTTCACGCGCACCAATGGCGAACTCTTCGATCTCCAGAAGATTCTCCTCGGCCGCGGTATTCCGGTGCAGCTCACAGGGAAGTTGAATCTTCTGTGGCATTCCAAAGTCCTACAGGTCATTGCGATGTTGCGTGCTATTCACAAGCCACTGGAAGATCGTCTGCTCGCCGATAGCATTGCCTGTGTGATCTTCGGCTGCCATCCAGCAGATCTCGGCAAGATCTGGTCATATCAACGTGAACAAACCTATCTTCGTTATGAAGAGAAGCGTCCCAAATTGGCGTTGTATGACGTGCTCGCAGATATCGAAACGATTGGTCCCGAATTGCATCTCACGGATCTTCCAACCATCGTGAAAACCCGTGATCTTCTGTTTTCACTGATCGAACGCAAAGCGTCGATGACCTTACTCGAAATGTTCGACACATTGCTGCATGCATCCGGCATGTTGCCAAATGATATCGGTGATACAGCGCCACTCGATCTTGTTGCACTGCAAGAATTCTACGAACACGTGAAGTTGCGCGCGCATGAAGTGCGA
This sequence comes from Candidatus Peribacteraceae bacterium, assembly GCA_022843885.1. Lineage (GTDB taxonomy): Bacteria > Patescibacteriota > Gracilibacteria > Peribacterales > Peribacteraceae > JALHMU01. Next base: position 3,523 of record JALHMU010000023.1, read on the forward strand.
AATTATATGTTGGAAGATCTTCTTTCCGATCTCGATTATCGCATCAAATACAACATCGCACTCACGTATGCCATTCCACATATCATCGATGAAGGTATTCAGCTGATGACTGCGCACGGCTCCAAGGGTCGCGAGTTCGAAGCGGTCATCATCGCCAATTTCCGCGAGAAGCATTGGGATCACAAACGCGGAAAAGCGAAGCTGGCACTTCCGGATCATTTGATCTTCGGTGTAACGGATGATGAAACCCTCCAAGACGAACGACGATTAACCTACGTAGCCCTAACCAGAGCCAAAAAACAGCTCCTCCTTAGTTGCCCGATGAAGGTCACACGCGGAGAGCGGGAACAGGATGTATCACCATCACAATTCTTCTCAGAAGCCGGTGTGTTGCCTGAAAAGAAATACGAACTCAAAGATGCGACCCGTGCGAGTATTCTCCTTGTATCCGATTTCCAAACGAATATCGATGATGAGATGCGCACATTCCTCCGAAAGAAACTGGAGACATACGAATTATCTGTCACAGCATTAAATACATTCCTGGAAGATCCGTATCGTTTCCTCTGGGAAGATCTCCTGATGCTGCCTCGTTCCAAAGATCCAACGCTTGCATACGGAACAGCCGTGCATGATGCGTTGTATCAGTGGGGGATGCATGCCAAGCAAGGTGGCAATGTGACGACGGAGCAATTACTCGAGGCATTTAAGAAGTCACTCGCAGAAGAAGTGATAACGGACCGTGACCGCGCCTTGTGGCAGAGCATCGGCGAACGTGCACTCCCGATCTACGCAGAACAATATTTACGTGAGATTCCGCTGATCATGGGTTTGGAAAGAAAAGTAACCGCGCATGTAAAAGAAATTCCACTAAAGGGTCTGATCGACCGCATCGACCTCTATAACCCGGATGGAAAGTTCTTGCACATCGTCGATTACAAGACAGGCCGTCCCAAGACTGAGAAGCTTGTGCGTGAAGAGCGTGGTGGTGCCATGATTCGTCAGCTGACGTTCTATAAGCTGCTCATCGAACGTTCACCGGCTTTTTCAGGCTATGAAGTAAAAGAAACGACACTGCACTTCATCGGTGACCGCGACAATCCACCTTCTTCGCTGACGATTACCGTGACGCCACAAGAAGTCAGACAGCTGGAAGATCTCATTCAGGTCGTCTGGAATAAGATCATCAATCTGGATTTCACGTCAGTAGATCTTTCCGTTCTTGACGCAATGCAGGAGAGGCATACCATGTCTGCCTGATTCTAAAAAATCTGCATGGAACGAGCATTTGAAGATAGTGACTCTTTACGAGACGATGTGGAAGACTGCATCCGTGCGTGTGAATATATCCACGAATTGTCCGATCTTCTTGATGCTCGGAAAGCGGAGCGTCGTATTGATTACAGTAGAGTCGCAACTCTTGCCACTCAAATCATTCTATTAAGAAGTGCGTTTATTGCCATTGGATTCTTAGGCACAGAAGCGCTGATTCGAGCCAAAACAATCTCACAACAAGAAAAACGTGACGGCATTACGGATGATCAAATCATCAGCGCGATTTGGAAGTGCAAAAGTTTAATTGAGCAGATTGCAGAAAACGACTTTTCTCAGACAAAAAGAATTTGTGAAGCGCACGATATTGATCTCCTCAATGATGGATATATCTATGCATCCCTTGAGCGCATCATCAATCGAGAGAAGATTGTGTAAGAAAATCGCGAAAGGATTTCATCGCACGTCCCCGATGACTTGTACTATTTTTTTGTTCAATACTCATGGCTGAATACACGGCTGCATGACCATCCGGCTTGAAGCAGGCCGAGATCGGAAGTCCCGGTAAATAATCGGCTTCAAGTTCGTCGGTAATCACTCCGTCGCAACGACCTTCGAACGTGTGCAGTTTTCCGTCTTGGTCGATGTATGCGAGTGAACAAATGAAGGCTGCACGCTTATTCTTTTCTTCGCGCATTCGTTCCAGAAAGAATTGAATCCATTCGTAATCAGTCGCATCCGGTCCGGCACCCCAACGGCGTGTGTGGATGCCAAGTTCATTTTCGAGCGCTTCGATCAAGATTCCGGAATCATCTGCGAGTGTGGGAAGACCGCTGCGATCAAAATAGAATTGCGCTTTTTCGATCGCGTTCGCTTCAAACGTTTCTCCTTCTTCCTTTGGCGATTCGTTGATATCCAAATCGGTAGGGGAGAGAAGCGTCACATTCAAACCGCTCAGTGCTTCACCGATCTCGATGATCTTGCCTTTGTTTGTTGTACCGATCAGCAGCCTCATGCTGCGATTTTATCAATCATTACTTTGCGAGCCTTCGCACCGTCTGCCGGTCCGATGAGTCCGCGTTCTTCCATGATATCGAGGAGTCGTGCGGCACGTGCGTAGCCCACCTTGAGCTGACGCTGTAACAAGCTCGCTGATGCTTTACCTGTTTCTTGTACGACGCGTACGGCCTCGAAGAACAGATCATCACCGCCGTTGTCATCTTCATCCAAGTCGATCATCTGGCTCGTTCCACTTGTGACGCCGTCCTCACCTTCACCGAGTGTGATCTCTTCGGTCAGCGCTCCACCACCGGCAATCTTCACCGCATTGATGACGCGTTCAACTTCTTTCGTGGAAACGTAGATACCTTGGACGCGGATCGGCTTGGCCGTAGAGGCATTCATGAGCAACATGTCACCTTTGCCGAGCAGGTCTTCTGCCCCGATGGTATCGAGGATTGTGCGTGAGTCGATGGCGCTGACGACGCGGAAGGCAATACGTGTCGGGATGTTCGCTTTGATGAGACCTGTGATGACGTCGACGCTCGGACGCTGCGTTGCGACGATCAAGTGCATACCGACGGCACGAGCCATCTGTGAAATGCGTGCGATCATCGTTTCCGTTTCCTTGCGATGCTGACGCATCATGAGATCTGCAAGCTCGTCGATGACGATGACAATGCGAGGAAGCACGTTCTCTTCTTCCATTTGCTTCTCATTATATTCAGCGAGGTTTCTTGCGTTCACTTCCGCGAAGCGATGCAAACGACGACCCATTTCCGCAACGGCCCAACGGAGAGCCTGCAATGCTTTATCGGATTCCGTGATAACCGGAGTGAGCAAGTGAGGGATTCCGTTATACGGCATCAACTCAACGCGCTTCGGGTCGATCAGAATAAATTTCAATTCATTCGGACGGTTCTGGAATAAGAGGGAAATCAAGAACGTGTTCATACAGACCGACTTACCGGCACCCGTTGCACCTGCGATGAGAAGGTGGGGCATGTCTTCGATTGCGGAGATGACCGGTTCACCCGAGACATCCCGGCCGAGTGGCAATGTGAGAGGGGATTCAGATTGTCGGAATGTCGATGAATCCAAGATTTCTTTGAGGTGCACCGTCACACGTTTCTCATTCGGCATTTCGATACCGACGAGTGCTTTGCCCGGGATCGGCGCTTCGATGCGCAAGCTTTGCGCCGCAAGAGCAAGGGCTAAATCATCTTTTAGGTTTTCGATCTTGCTGAGCTTGATACCCTCGGACGGCTGCAATGTGAACTGCGTCACCGTCGGTCCGGGGTGCGCATCTTTCATCGTGACATCGACACCGAATTCGCCGAGCTTTTCTTTGATCAACGCAGCCTGACGTTTCAGATCTTCATCTTTGATAGAGAGTTCCGTCTTCGATGCATCAAGCAAATCCATGCCCGGGAATTCCCATTCGGAGAAACGCGTGTCTTTCATTTCCAACATATCTTTGCCCATCTCGATTGCTCGCTTTAAATTCTTTCCTTTCTTCTCTTCGATCTTCTGTTCCACAAAGTTTGGACGAACGATGTTTAAGTCCGGAGCATCCGGATCTTTCTCAATCAAATCTTCCATTTCCTCTTCTTCCTCTTCCTCGTCATCCTCAGCCTGCGAAACAGCACGCTTCTTTACAGCTTTCGGTACAGGATGACGAAGACGCTCGATCAATCCCGGAATGTCCGGTTCAAAGGTAATGAAGAGACCGGCAAGCATCATGGCGGAGAAGACGACGTAGCCGACCTGCACACTTAAGAAGGTGACGAACGGAAAGCTGACCATGAATCCGACAGCGCCACCGAGAAGATCGCGTTCTGCGAGAAGGTCTTCGATCGGAGCTTGAATATGAACAAAGCCAAGGAAGGAGACGAGACACATCAACAGTCCGTACGAACGTGTCGATTCCAAACCGAGTCGTTCTCGGATGAATAGCAGCGATCCGGAAATCACAAGCAGCGCAGGGAAGAGCATTCCGTACGCGCCCAAGAAGAAGGTAAGCAAATTATTGATCCATCCACCCAGGACACCCGCTTCTTGCTGCAATGACAAATATACGATCACGCCGAGCGAGATCTGAACAATGCCACTTATATGTCGACGTGTTGACTCCTTGAGGTCAAGGAGCGGTTCACTGCGACGCTTTGCGCGCTTGGTCTTGCGTTTCACTTTGGGCATCGATGATCATCATACCGCAGGCACAAGCAGAGCGATAGCCCCTGAGAGAGCACAGGAAGCCCTTTTCCAGCCAAATGCCTCGGTAAATGGTTTCGCATTCTCACGCTCGTCTGATACTCTTTTCCCGTGAAAGTTCTCATCTTCGGTGCCAGGGGATTCATGGGACGTTATTTGCTCACGATCTATCCGGATGCCGCCACTCCATCGGGTGATATCGGTGACCTCAAGGTCGTTCAGGCTATTCTCGATGCCGAGAAACCGGATGTCGTTATCAATGCCGCAGGAAAAACCGGTCGTCCGAACGTCGACTGGTGTGAAGATCATAAAGACGAAACATTGAAGAGCAACGTCATCGGTCCGTTGATCCTGATGGAAGAATGCGCCAGTCGAAATATCTACTTCGTGCATCTCAGTTCGGGTTGTATTTACGAAGGTGATAACGGCGGGAAAGGTTTTGATGAAGAAGATCCGCCAAATTTCTTCGGCAGCTTTTACAGCCGTAGCAAGGGCTGGGTCGATCAGATCCTCAAAGACTTTCCGATCTTGCAGCTTCGCATGCGCATGCCATTTGATGCATCCGATGAGCCACGTAACCTCATTCAGAAATTGATCAAATATTCCAAGGTGCTCGATGCGGAAAATTCCATCACCTACATTCCGGACTTCCTCGACACGATCAAAGTCCTGATCGATAAACGTGTGACAGGAACATTCAACGTTGTGAATCCTGGAACTGCATCGCCATATCGCATCATGCAAGAATACAAAAAGATCGTGAATCCAGATCAGACATTTGAAAAACTCTCACTTGATCATATTGGCGATGTCACCAAAGCGGGACGCAGCAATTGTCTTCTGAACACAAAAAAGCTGGATCAGTATATTGTTCTGCCCGACGTCAACAAACGTGTGACGGAAGCGCTCGAGATTCTCAAGGCTAAACGGCTTACAGATGGGAAAAAATCAGAGTTGGTCGACAGCGCAGTCGAGAAATCACGACCATTGACAAAGATCTAGGAACATCGGATCATCTCTTAGATCGGTCCTTACATTTTTGGCCAAATTTAGGAAGGAGAGTTTCTCATGTTAACGACGGAAACGTTGCCGCGAATCGTTTTTCCTCTTTCGGTTGAAGCTTGGCAATCAGCTCGTAAGCCGGGTGAAGAAATCCGAGCCGACGTCGAATTTGTGACGCAGACTCTTGTGCCCTTGACGATGCATTTGCCGTCACTTCATCCCAGAGTAGAGGTCATTGGCGAATGTATGACCCCGAAAGATCACATCTCGCCCATCTTTCACATCTCCATGGAAAAGTACGAATTGTCCTTGGAAATTGTCCTCGCGCATCAGCAGCACTGGGAACTTGCTTTGCAGTTCCCAGTATTTGTGCCAGTTCGTGCTTCGTGGACTGCGACGCCCTTCACCCCAAAAGAATTTCCTGATGAGGTGGCGGCCTTTCCGTCTTTCGTCGATTCTCCCGCTCCGTCACAACGTGAGTTTCGCACAGCGCTCAAGAACGAATACGATTTGTTTGCTTTCTTTCGAATGCTGGCCATTCCAAATTGGTTCTGATCTCGATCAGCCGGTTCGCCGTTTGATCCTTACGCCTCGCTTTACCGCGGGGCGTTTTTTTCGTCTTTGACATATCCAAAAAATAGCGCCAGGATATCTTCGTTCTGAGTCTTTTACTTCACCGGAAACTTTCGCGAGGTGCGTGATGAACGTTCAATTTCGCCTGCTCAAGGCGCCGAGAAGTTACGAATCGTGGCATCAGTCGCAAGATTTCGCGCCACACAGATATGAGGTCTTACTTCACAAAGAACTTGAAGAAGTGGTGAAGTACCTCAATATCAACCTGTCCGATGCGATCATCTTCGCTGTTGGCTGCAAACACGATCTGAATTACATGCTGCCGGCAGTCACAATCCCGTTTGGCGGCGGCGTCTTCCATCTGTTCGACGACACCAATCGTTGGCTCTGTACCGCGGATCTAGAATCCGAAATTCCGTTCGACAACTTTACGTGCGAAGAGATCACTCCTGAGATCAAACGAGGGAACATCGATATGCCGGCGCAGTTTTTGCATCCGAAATATCGACTCGGTCTTCGGAGGTTCAGCTTCATGACGAGCTCGGCGGATTTGGACGCCGTCCTCATGACTATCTGCACCGCCTCGGCACTAGCAAGAAGTGCCTAATCATTTGGGCTCAGACATACACAGAGCTTCACCCATCCGGGTGGGGCTTTTCTATTGCCCGAAATGGTGCTTTCTTTTACAGTTACACGCGCTGTGGGTCGGTACCGAAGTGGTCAAACGGGGCAGACTGTAAATCTGCTGGCTTATGCCTTCGCTGGTTCAAGTCCAGCCCGGCCCACCATTCTATGAAGACCATCCTCATCGTCGCGGCGAGTGTGTTCCTCGTAAGTTGCGGCTCACAAGCCCAGCTGAAAGCAGCCCTGCCATCCGCGACAGAGACGTCGTACAAAAATGAAACATTCGACTTCAGCTTCTCTTTTCCGGTTGGAGTTTTTCAAGATATCCGAACAGAAGAGGGGAGCCTTGCACTCGACTTGGCGACCACATCAACGAAGATGAATATCGTGGCATACCCAAGTGCGTCTTTACCTGAGTGGCGATCACTCGCGGAGATTACGAGCAAAGGGTCGCCGTACAAGCAGGTGGCGATCAATAAAAAGAAAGCGTGGCAGTACGGAAGTTATGACGATCGTGACCACTGGATTTTGTATACCGCATTCTACGGAAAGAACTTTGTGTACTGGATTGCGACGGATCAGCCCACCAAGAATACCGACAAAGCATTCATTGATCAGGTGCTTACCAGTTTCACGTTCACACCGTGATCGAGACACATTATTTCTATCTGGCTCGCTGCTCCGATGATTCGCTCTACAGCGGCACATGCCTGGATCTCAAAGCGCGTGAAGCTAAACACAATGATGGGACCGGCGCCAAGTACACACGTAGTCGCCGCCCAGTGAAGATTGTCTATTCCGAATTGTTTCACACGTTGAGTGCCGCACGAAAACGTGAAGCAGAAGTGAAGAAATGGCCACGCAAGAAAAAGCAGATTCTATTGGCGGGTAAAAAGCAGAAGAAGTAAAATGTGTTGTTATCTACGGGTTCTCCTTGGAAGAGTCACTCATGTACGCGTAACCTTTCCTTCATACCGTCGTAGTACCTTCAATCATCGACCGTTTCTCTTCACCCCCCATCTATGAAGCGATACAAAACTATTCTCTTCGCGACAACCGCGATGCTCCTGCTTTCCTCCACGGCAGTTGCACAAAACTATGGCTTCGGCCAATTCTTCGACATCAGCGGCAGTGAATTCTTTTCTGATTCCGTCGGACGCATGTCGCGTTTCGGCATTATCCGCGGATATGATAACGGCCGCTTCGGTGCGAACGATTACGTCACTCGTGGACAAATGGCGGTCATCTTGGATCGCTACGATCAGCAAATGGTCGAACCGCTGCGCGATGTTATCGCTGAGATGCGTCGCAAATTAAACTTAGGTCGCTGCGGTGATAGCAAGGTCGATATCGGTGAACAATGCGATGATGGCAATACTCGTGACAATGACGGATGTTCATCGGCGTGTTTCACAGAATCCGGCAACGGTGGCACTGCACAATGTAGCGGCGGTCATCGAGTCGGGGATTCCTATCCGTCACGAGATGGATGCAATACCTGTTCATGCACTGCGCAAGGTGAAGTGTGTACGTTGCGCGCCTGTGCTCCCACGACGACATGTTACAGCTCACAAGATTGTCGTAGTGATCAACGTTGCTCGACGGAGCTCGGCGACTGCCAATCCAACTGTCCTCCGGGTATGTACTGCCCTGCAGTCTGTAGTGGCACCTGTGTACCGAAGAGTTCTTCCTCCAGCAGTCGTAGCAGCAATTCCGCGAATGCCTGCCGTGAGGAACGCACTGACTACAACACGGCGATTGCACATAAGACGTGCTCACAAGACAGTGACTGCACGGTCTTCATCTACAGTTGTCCGTTCCTGACCTGCGGCGAAGCGATCAATAAGAATTACGTCGATGAAGCAACCGATGCCGCACAGGACGTTGCAAGCTGTCAGCAGAATCGTGGTGATCCACTCGCATGTGCCAGCTGTCTCGCGCAAACAACGGCATGTGTCAGCAATCGATGTGTGCTGCGCTAATCAAAGGAATCATTGAGACAATAAAAAACGGGACGCAAGCGTCCCGTTTTTCGTATCTGCGATAGCGAGTTGCTTACGCGGCACGTTGTGCCTTGAAGCAGTCGTTGCACAAGATAGGCTTACCGCCTTCTTCGATGGACCGTGGTTTAAACGGTACCTGGCAGGCTGCGCCGCAGTTGGCACAGACAGCATCGTGCATTTCGCGAGTAGCGAAACGCTGTGTCTTACGGTTAGCTCGACAATCCTTGCAGCGCTGAGGAGCTTGGAGCCCCTTAGATGCATAGAATTCCTGTTCACCAGCCGTAAAGGTGAAAGTCTGACCGCAATCGCGGCATGTCAGTTCCTGGTCGCTCATGTTGAGAGAAGGAAGGATATAAAACGAGGAACTTCCTTCTCTGTACTCTTAAGTGCAAAGTCGTTGAAGGCATCACTCTTATCCTCATTATTCTCTTTTCCGTGAATGTGTCAATGTTTTCGAACGCTCTCAGCAGTAGTATTGATCAACTATTGTGTACAGACTTCTGCTTCAGATAGACTCCACAAACGGCAATCAGTGCGATGACTGAAAGCAGCCAGGTGGTTGGTCCTGTCTCTGTGTTTTGAATGCTGC
>JALHMU010000024.1 GCA_022843885.1 Candidatus Peribacteraceae bacterium
ATGGCCGATCCGGATGCACGTGTGGCAGGAAAGGGGATCGAACTGCTTCGAAAAAAAGGTGTCACTGTTCGCGGACCCCTACTTAAAGCCGAATGTGAATGGATGAACCGTGGCTTCGTCTCCGTACGCACGAAAAGCAGACCCTTTGTGACGTTAAAAATGGCTCAAACAAGGGCTGGCGAGGTGCACCAACCCGATGGGTCGCCTTTGAAGATCACAACACCCACACAAGATGAGTGGGCACATACATTCCTTCGAGCCCGTCATGACGCCATTCTTGTGGGAGTCGGCACCGTCGAAAAGGACGATCCAAAACTGAATACAAGATTTGTTCAAGAAGCGCCGAAATTGTATCGAGTGATTCTCGATCCGTCGCTTCGTATAAACGAAAAGTCATATGTTCTTTCACACGATCCTGAGACGACGATTCTCATCGTTCGAGAGGACAATTTCGATCCCGAAAAGTTTGAACGAATCGCAAAGAAAGGCGTTTTGATCTTTGCCATCGATTACCAAGATGCCGTCTTTGACTGGACGTTCCTGTGGCATGTCCTGACAACGCCAATCGATCGATTTAACGGCATCACAAGCATTCTCGTGGAAGGCGGCCCCAAGACGTGGGAGCTCTTCAAAGAGAACGGATTTGTGGATCAGGAGGTGGTATTTATTGAGAAATAAAAAGACCCCACCCGAAGACCGAAGTCTTCGAATGGGGTTGAAGGTTAGTTCACCGAAAAAAGTGGATTGAGAGTGAAGTACTCTTCGCGACCATGTACGCCGGACGAAACGATCCGCAGGAATTGCCGATTGAAGTTATGCATCACCGGCATACTCTCGTGCGGAGTCAGGACGCCGATCCGATACACTTCACCGGCTCGCATGAAGATCGCGTCGCTGTACGGGTAGAGCTCGGCGAGATGGCCGATGTCTCCGTCGAAAGACGTATCTGGATGCTCCGCGTTCCACAGCGCACAACTGTTGTTCAAATTGTTCGCGAGCAGAACCTGAACATCATGATCAACTTTGACCTCAGGACCCTGGCCCCAGGCCCACTGTAGGAACCCATTTTCTTTACGCCAGCCAACCTCCGTATGGAGGGCGCGGCCGTGTTTTGCGAGATGACCTCGATGAGAGGTGCCTGCGATGACGGGGGATTCATCGATCGTCAGGAAGCCGACGTCGCCCTTCTTGAGATACACCGATTCGATGATCTCTTTGTAGGGTGCGTAGGTTTCCGGAACGGAATCGGGATCTCCTTGGATGTACGGCATCATCAGACACCGCACGCCGGAGAACTCGGGGAAACGAATCGATCCTGTCTTAACAGCATACATGGTTCTTCCTTCCAATTTTTGAATGAACCGATAGGCTTTAGAAAGGTAAGCCTAATACCTTTATTTCGCTTAGCATGAAATGTTAAGCGAAAATATTAAATCATATAATTAATATCATGTCAATTCACCTTCGTGAAGACTTCTATGTCAATTTCTTCACGATCCGCTGCCCGATCGAGTACATCTTCTCTTTTGCTTTCATCGACAAGGGGAGTGAGCCGGTGTCTGCAAAGGTCTGTACGACTTTCGCGAACGCTTCAGCTTTCTTCTTCACCGCTGCGATCGAATCCGGGCGCTGATCCACGACAAGCTTAAAGACTCCTGCACCTGCAGTAGATTTGCCTTCGTAATAGGTGTCAAACATCGTTCCGCCGAAGTACTTGATGGAAACAGGCATGTGGCTTGTGGTCATGGCTTGGAGCGCTGGCCAGGCTGGTCCTGGGGAACCTCCCGTAAAGATCAGGAAGAATGGCTTTCCGCCAAGCGTTCCACGTGTACGAGTCTGTGCATCCAACCCGAACGCTCCGATACGATCGATCAAGTTCTTGAGGTGTCCTGGAACGCTGAAGTTCCAAACTGGTGTCGCGATGATGACGCCATTTGCCTCCTTCATCTTCTTCTCCAGATCTGCAAAGGCTGGTTCGACCGGGGTCGCCGTATCGTAAAATTTCAAACTGAATTGTTCGAGTGGGATGTCCTTGAGGCGGATCTTTGTGATCTCGGCATTGGGATCGATCTGCTTGATTCCTTCCGCAGCGCGGTCAGACAAAAAATCCGAGTTGCTCGGATCATTCATGCTGGCAGACAGGATCAGAATTTTCACGCGGCGCAGGATAGCATGTCTTTGTTCCGAGTGCTCGAAGAACATTCGATATTCAAAAATATTTCTTTATGTTGCCGTCATATTTTCTTTTCGTAACTTTTTCTTAATGTGAAGCCATTTCATTGCAAAGAGAGGGTGTACGAAAAAGACGAATTAAATTTGCTTGAGTCGGGAAGGTAACTGCGTAGAATGCATAGATGTTGTGTGTCATCGGACTTGCCACATACTACATCTAGTATTTACCGTCCATTCCCCCAGTTGCCATGAATCCGACCGAAACCACTGCCCAGGACATCGAAAAAGCCGATGTTATTGATCGTAGTCAGAATAAGAAAAAGAAAGTGCAGGGGCGGAAAGCTGGGAAGGGTCTCTCGATCCCACGTATGTTTACGACACCGGGATCAGACCCATTGGATCAGATCAAATATGAGAAGCGCACCAGCCGTATCAAGAACACGGACGGATCCGTTGTGTTCGAAATGCAGGACGCCGAAATTCCAGCCGACTGGAGTCAGGTTGCAACCGATATCATCGTCAGCAAATACTTCCGCAAGGCGGGTGTTCCACAGTACGACGAGAAGGGGAATGTGAAGAAGGATGACAAAGGAAATGTGATCACGGGACCAGAGCGCACGGCACGACAAGTGATGCGTCGCTTGGCCGGTTGCTGGAGATGGTGGGGTGAGACGTACGGCTACTTCGCCACACGTCAGGATGCACAGGCGTTCGAAGATGAAATGAGCCACATGCTCATTCGTCAGATGGCTGCTCCAAACAGCCCACAATGGTTCAACACAGGTCTCAATACTGCCTATGGCATTACGGGATCGGCGCAGGGCCACTACTACGTCGAGCCTGAAACCGGTGAGGTAAAGCGCAGCACAGACTCCTACACGCACCCACAGCCACACGCCTGTTTCATCCAGAGCGTCGAAGACGACATGGTAAACGAAGGCGGTATCATGGACCTTTGGGTTCGTGAGGCTCGTCTCTTTAAGTACGGATCAGGCACGGGTACAAACTTCAGCCGACTCCGTGGTTCAGGAGAGCCACTCTCCGGTGGAGGAAAGACCTCCGGCTTGATGAGCTTCCTCCGTGTCGGCGATCGCGCCGCAGGTGCCATCAAATCAGGTGGTACGACCCGTCGTGCCGCGAAGATGGTCTGTCTCGATATGGATCACCCAGATATCGTCGAATTCATTAACTGGAAAGTAAACGAAGAGAAGAAAGTTGCAGCACTCGTTGCCGCCGGGTACGACTCCGACTTCAACGGTGAAGCCTACGGAACGGTCTCCGGTCAGAACTCCAATAACTCTGTTCGTATCTCGCAGGCATTCCTGGAAGCTGTCGAAAAAGACGGTGATTGGAACCTCTTCTGGCGCACGGAACTCCGCAAAGCCGAAGAAGAAGGCCGCGCACCAAAGCCATCCAAGACGCTCAAAGCTCGCGACCTCTGGGACAAGATTTCCTACGCAGCGTGGGCCTGTGCTGACCCGGGCGTGCAGTACGACACGACCATCAACGACTGGCACACGTGCCCAGCTGACGGCCGCATCAATGCATCGAACCCATGCAGCGAATACATGTTCCTCGATAACACAGCCTGCAACCTCGCATCCATCAACCTGCTCAAATTCTACGACGAAGAACATGGCACCTTCATGTTGGAGGAATACCGCCATGCCATCCGTCTCTGGACGATCGTCTTGGAAATCTCCGTGCTCATGGCACAGTTCCCAAGCAAAGAAATCGCCGAGCTCAGCTACAAGTTCCGCACACTCGGTCTCGGATACGCAAACCTCGGTGCGATGCTCATGCAAATGGGTATTCCATACGACTCCGAACTCGGTCGCAGTTTCTCGGGTTCCCTCACGGCAATCCTCACCGGTGACGCGTATGCAACAAGCGCCGAACTCGCCGAAGCACTCGGCGCATTTCCAGGATATGAGAAGAACCGCGAGAGCATGCTTCGCGTCATCAGAAACCATCGTCATGCTGCCTATGACAGCGCAGAGTCAGAGTACGAAAATCTGCATGTGAAACCCGTAGGAATTGATCAAAAAATTTGTCCAAGCAACCTGCTCGACGCTGCGAAAGACGCATGGGACAAAGCTCTCACGATGGGTGAAAAGCACGGCTATCGCAACGCGCAAGTCACGGTCATCGCACCAACCGGAACCATCGGTCTCCTCATGGATTGCGACACGACCGGTGTCGAGCCGGACTTCGCACTCGTGAAGTTCAAGAAACTCGCTGGTGGTGGATACATGAAGATTGCCAACCAGTCTGTGCGTCCAGCGCTCGAGAAGCTTGGCTACTCGGATACAGAAGTGAACGACATCATGAAGTACGTGATGGGCACGCTCTCCTTGGAAGGTGCACCACACATCAACCGCAAGTCACTCAAGGCCAAGGGCTTCACGGACAGCGATATCGCTGCCGTCGAGAAGAACTTGCCGCAAGTGTTTGATCTCCAGTTCGCCTTCAACCGTTTCGTTCTCGGTGATGAAACGATGAAGCGTCTCGGATTCACAGAAGAGCAGATGAGTGACCTCAACTTCAACCTCGCACGTGCACTCGGATTCACGAAAGAACAGATCGACGAAGCCAACACCGTGATCTGTGGAAATATGACAGTAGAAGGCGCACCACTCCTCAAAGCGGAACACCTCCCGATCTTCGATTGCGCGAACCGTTGCGGAAAAATCGGCAAGCGATACATCTCGGCCGAAGGCCACATTCGCATGATGGCGGCTGCACAGTCGTTCATCTCCGGAGCTATCTCCAAGACCATCAACCTCCCGAATGAAGCAACGATCGAAGACTTCAAGAACGCCTACCACCTCTCTTGGAAACTCGGCATCAAGGCCAACGCGCTCTACCGCGATGGATCCAAGATGAGCCAGGCGCTCAGCAACAAGTCCGATTCCAAGGCAGAAAAAGTCGAACCAACGATCGTCGAAAAGATCGTCATCAAAGAAGTCCCACGTCGTCGCAAGCTCCCAGACGAACGCATGAGTTTGACGCACAAGATCGGCATCGCCGGTCACGAGGCGTACATCCACGTCGGTCTCTACGAGGATGGCCAGCCGGGTGAGATCTTCATCAAGATGAGCAAAGAGGGGACGACGCTCAGCGGTGTCATGGACACGCTCGCACTCTCCCTCTCGATGAACCTGCAGTACGGTGTGCCGCTCGAAGTGCTCTGCAACAAGCTGATCAATACGCGTTTCGAACCGATGGGTATGACCATGAACAAGGAAATCCCGATGGCGAAAAGCTTCATGGATTACCTTGGTCGCTGGCTCGCGCTCAAGTTCCTCACGAAGGACAAAGCGATGCAGTTCCACAACAAAGATCTGGTTGAGAAGAGCTACCGTGAAGGCACCAAGAGTAAGGATGCATTCGCGATGAGCCTCCCGGTGATCGACGAAGGTGCACCAAGCTTTGCGTCGCATCATGCTGCTGCCAGTACGACTGTTGAAACTGCTGCAGATCCCATCGAACTCGCGAAACTTCAAGGCTTCACTGGATCCATCTGTTCCGGCTGCGGCTCCAGCAAAATGAAGCGCAACGGTTCATGTGAGCTCTGTGTCGACTGTGGCGCGACGTCTGGATGCAGTTAGAACTTACGCAGCAATTTTCCAATGTTTTTATGACTCAATTAGAACTCCCTCTTATTCGGCATCAGACTGATCTGGGAATTATGGTTCCTCAGCGGATCAGTGATGGATATGTAAATGCTACTGAGTTGTGTAAAAGCGCGGATAAGGAGATGCACGATTATCTTCGTCTATCTACGACTAAAGCCTTCCTGGAAGAGCTAGCGAGCGTAACGGGAATTCCCGGAACGCTATTAGTCCATAAAATCCAAGGAGGTAAAGCAGATGAACAGGGCACTTGGGTTCATCCCGATGTTGCGATCAATCTCGGCCAGTGGCTGTCTCCAAGATTTGCTGTTGCTGTGTCTCAATGGGTACGGGAATGGATCACGGGAAAATCTAAGGCACAGCTCCCTCCGCATATTAGAAGATTCCTCGCGAATCGTGACAAAATTCCTCATACCCATTTTTCAATTCTCAATGAAATGTTCTACACCTTTATCGGTGCGTTGGAGGGGCACGGGTATACTCTTCCCGAAGAAATTGTCCCCGATATTTCGATGGGAAGGATGTTTTCGGACTGGCTCAGAAGCCAAGGTTATAAGCCAGAAGAGTTTCCATCTTATGATCATGTGTATGAAAACGGTCTTGTCGTACAAGCTAGACTTTATCCGAACAGCATCCTTGAGGATTTTCGAAACTATCTCTACGAAACATGGCTCCCGACACGAGCAATGGATTACTTTAAGGATCGTGATCCAAAAGCTCTTCCATATCTGGAAATCATTATGCCTCTGGGAGTAGGTGGCCAAGGCAGAATGAAACTCGCATAGAGTCGTCGTCAGGTTAGCCCCGAATATCAGATTTTTTCCCTCGCGCATATAGCCACTGCTCCATCAGCTGACTCACAAACATCGCGATCAGTACTATCGTGAGGTATCCCGTCAGCAGTGTGATGTAGTGGAACTCAGCCACATATTGCTTCAGATACGCCATCAGGAATGCTGTGTACCAAGAGGTGACGGATACTGCACCTGCTGCGAAGGCAATGCGGTTCCACATGACGGTTTTCTTGAGAAATGCCAGATCCAACCGCTGATCAGACTGTAATGCGAAGGAGATGGAGATCAAGCGAGGGCAAATGAAGACGTGGAGGAATATCCCATTCAGTGTCACAAAGAAGACGGCAGTGGCCTTCAGCAGGAAACCGGGATTCTGATTGAGTTCTGCCATGTTCGGCAGGTACAACGCAATGCCCGAGAGATTGACTAACACGATTGCAAACAGAATGACGTCTGCGACTGCACGTAGCGTCTCAGCTTCATGCTTACTGATGGAAAAGTCCTTCAGGAAGCGGAAAAACAGCAAGTCTGAGACGTTCGCACCACCAAAACCGATAATGACGCTCAAGACGTGAATAACGACAAACAGTGGTTTCCAAGCGACGAGAAAGTCCATCATAGGCCCGAGTGTAGCGATGGATTGATTTACCTGCCAGAAGGCATAGCATAATGGTATGTCGATTGATTTTGGCGAACATCGCAACTATGAAGAGCCGAGGATCCCGCTTGTGATTCTGCAGCGGCTGAGTCGCTACGCAGAGCGTTTTCGACATATGTATATGGAGATTGCACTACGTGAAGGACGAAAAAAGCACGGAACGCTGCATGAAACAGGAGGGCATCCGGTGCCTCATGCGAAGATATCAAATGACTTACAGTCAATTCGTTCAGGCTTTGAATCGACGAGAGATTTTTGTTATCGATGGAAGGATCTCGATCCGTCTGTGAAGGAATGTCTCAAAACATGTGAGGAGATATGGGTGATGATACAAACCGTTCATCAGATCCAACCTCTTTAGAAAGAAATGAAGAGTGTTCCGACGAGTGATAGTAAAATAAGGATTCGCATGGGACGCGACTGTATTCTATCTTCTTTTCCTCTGACAAGTATTTGAGCTTATATCGAGTTGAGCCCTGATCGAAAATGATTTCTGCGTATACTTTTATTGTTCTATGGGTGTACAAAAGTTTTACACATTTCCTGTGGAAGAGTGTGCAAAACTTAGGAGGTCATCATCAGGTGCAGCCCTGTTCCTTGCAGTCATTCCGCACTTGACGCACTCAAACACAACTAAGAAGCCCTTCTTCGCAGTTTGATCGATCCCAGTTGGCTTCAAAAGTCCGTGACATGTCGATAAACGATCGCCAGGACCATCCTTATCAACATGCTTTCCATACAGGCATTTTGGGCAATGATTGCGGTACGTTCCCTTGCCTAAGGGCTCGACGGAATTTCCGCAGTGTTCACATGTAAACGCCTCTTCACGAGCGATGAATGTCATGAGTTTTTGTAGAGAAGCCCCTCGAATGCTTCCAGTGTCAGAATCCGCTTTTTTCCAACAACTTTTAAACACACACACGGAATAGAGTGATCATCTAAAAAATATTCCAACACCGAGGCTCGAAAAATACCGAATTGAGATTGTATTCGCACTTCGGAACCCTCGGCATACTTTCGCCGCCATTCTCCAAGCTTGATATTGCCATCCAAATTCCGCATCTGCTCATGTAATTCCGCAATGACTGCTTCAACCGCAATCTTATCGATTTCAATTCGATGTTCACGCGTAGGCTGCGGCCGCATGTACTCTTCAAAGATGTCTCGCATCGCACCTATTATACGTTGAACCGGAAGTGGAAGATATCACCGTCTTTGGCGGTGTACTCCTTTCCTTCCGTTCGCAGTTTCCCGGCTTCTTTAGCGGCTTGTTCGCTTCCCAGAGCCGCAAAGTCTTCGTAGGCAATCGTTTCAGCGCGGATGAATCCACGTTCGAAATCAGTGTGAATCACCCCGGCGCATTGAGGCGCTTTTGCTCCTTTCTGCACGGTCCATGCACGAACTTCTTTCTCACCGGCTGTGAAGAAGGTCTGCAGTCCCAGGATGTCGTAGGCACTCTTGATCAGCTGGTCGAGACCGGATGATTGCACGCCCAAATCTTTCAGGAGTCCTTTGGCTTCTTCCGGTGAGAGGTTGATCAATTCCTCTTCGAGCTTCGCGGAGACGAGGATTGCGGTTTCCGTTGTGATGCCAGCTTGTGCCTTTGCGGCATTGAGGTCGATCGTCCCAAGTTCTTGTTCCGACACGTTGAGTGCATACAGCACCGGCTTACTTGTGAGCAGTTGAAAGTTTTTCACGATCACTTTTTCTTCCTCATTCCAGTCCACACTCGAGACAAGTTTTCCGGCTTCGAGCGTTGCCATTACTTTCGTGAGGACCGCGAGTTCGATCTTTCCTTCTTTATCACCGGCACGAGCTTTGCCTTCCAATTTATCTTTTCGTTTCTCGATGGATGCAAAGTCGGCGAGGATCAATTCCATTTCGATGATCTCACGATCACGCTTCGGATCGACCGTGCCTTCGACGTGAATGATGTCACCGCTTTGGAACACGCGCACAACGTGGCAGATTGCATCGACTTCACGAATGTGGCTTAAGAAAGCGTTCCCGAGACCTTCGCCTTTGCTGGCGCCTTTCACGAGTCCCGCGATATCCACGAACTCGATGATCGTGGGAATCGTCTTTTCCGGCTTTACCAATTCGGCCAATTTGTTGAGGCGTTCATCCGGCACTTCCACGATGCCGACGTTCGGATCGATGGTGCAGAACGGATAGTTTGCCGCTTCGGCACCCTTGCTGCGTGTGAGCGCATTGAAGAGCGTCGATTTTCCAACGTTCGGGAGGCCAACAATTCC
This sequence comes from Candidatus Peribacteraceae bacterium, assembly GCA_022843885.1. Taxonomy (GTDB): domain Bacteria; phylum Patescibacteriota; class Gracilibacteria; order Peribacterales; family Peribacteraceae; genus JALHMU01. The sequence continues at coordinate 9,515 of JALHMU010000024.1, forward strand.
AATTTGAAGTGCCATAAAGCCTGCGCAGGGTAGCATGTGAATTTGCAAAAAAGGAGGCCAACCTAAAAGGTCAGCCTCCCACTTCGACAAGATCCAGCTTCGCCAGACGTCGAAGGCCGACATGCTAGGGGAAGAGTAAAATGGAGACCAGAACTTTCGTCCTGGTCTCCCACTTCAACACTTTATAGTGCTGCCCTCCATGTCGACAAATGTGAGAGGTGCACCTGTGTGACCGCCCGCAGGCGGGGTTGAAGCCGGACGATTTTGACGATTTGTTTTGCAATGTCAATATTTCCTGACACATCAAATACAGGGGCAGCTCATGAGCTGCCCCGTCCGATCTCATGCAGGGCTTTAGGCTGCGCAGCATAGAGACCCTACATATGGGAGACCGGCCAACTATCATACCGATTTTTCGTTGATGAAAAAAGGGACCAGCAGCCGAAGCTGCTGATCCCCCGGACCATACGTACCCTGCTCCGAGCAGGGCATATGAAGTATACACGCAGACAATGATTGACAAAATCATGAAAATGTATACAATAAGCTAACTTTATGACGAAGACCCCCTCATTCGCCCTTTTGGCAGCGTTTCTCGTGAATATCGTCGTTCCGACGTCTTTTGCTGCCTCCTATTCAGATGTACAAGGCACACCATACGAAAATGCCGTTTCAGCCCTTGCTGCAGCGGGTGTTATCGGTGGATACAGCGATGGAACAATGCGCCCCTACAATGCACTCAATCGCGCTGAGGCCCTGAAGATCATTCTTCGGGCACAAGGATCACTTGCAGCTCAGGCTGACTCCTACGCTCGTCAGATGCCCCCAATCCCGCTCTTTCCAGACGTGAATCAAGCAGCGTGGTACGCACCATATGTGGAAGTTGCCTATAGAAGTGGCATCGTGAAGGGCTATCCAGATGGATACTTCCGACCTGACAGTCCTGTCTCCACCGAAGAGGCAACAGCGATGCTGCTTCGTACATTCGGAGAAAATGGTTCGGGTGTTGCATATGCATCAACCCAATCCTTCGAAAATCGTCCCGACCAGTGGTACACACCATTCGTCAACGTTGCGATCGCAAAAAATCTTGCCATGAAAAATGCGGTGCTCATTCCAGGACGCAGTATGACGCGCGGACAATTGTTCGACATGACATACCGTTTGCGCGAAGTGAAAACGAAACAGCTCGTCGCATGGAATGGAACGGAGCCTGTTGGCTCGGCTGTTCCGACAGTACCGTCACAGAATCCAGGCACCGGTCCAAAGCGCGCACTCGGTGTTCCGGCTGCATCACTTCCGCAGTACGCGTCTACGCTTCCATTTGCTATCACTATTCCTTCGCTCGGTATCAAAGATCTGCCGATTATCCACCCGACGGATTCCACGACGAGCAAAGGAGTGCTCGAGATTCTCTACAGCGGTGTCGGACATCTCTTCGCATACCCAGGAGAAGGGGACAAGATCATGATTTACGGTCACTCGAGCGGATACCCATGGGACGTTTCCCAATACACCAAGATCTTCCGCACCATCAATCAGATGAACATCGGTGATCGCGCGTATGTCACATACAACAACCAAGTCTTCGTCTACGAAGTCACGTTTAAGAACACGGTGAAAGTCGACGATGCTGAACCATTTCAACCTGACGGAAACGGTGAAGAGCTGATCCTCTACACATGCTGGCCACCGGACACAGTCGATGAGCGTTACCTCGTGCACATGGTGCCGGTGAACGTCGCGAAATAATTCTTGCGTTTATTATGCCTTCTCAACCAAAGAACAAGCTGGCAATCGACAAAACTTGTGAAAACATGTCGAACGTTGATGCTTTTAAAGAAGCAATTCATGCAGAAGTGGAGCAGTGGCTCAAGGAAGTAATTGAAAAGCAGCAAACGGATACTCGATATAAACTGCGCTTGAAATTGATAGGTACGACTCTTCGTGCAGAAACAGAGCAAAAAGTGAGTGGCTCTTCAAACTCATACAGAGAATTTCGAGTTATCATGAGATCATATCCTCACTTGAAGCAGCTATGTTATGGAGCTCAACGTGAACTGAGAACGCCGAGATCAAATATCATACTGGAATATCTTTTCAGTAAAATGGATAGCGGAGCATTTATTTCGATCAATGAACTGGTGCAAAAATTTCAGTACACCGAAGGTGGAATACAATCAACATTAAGACATTTTTCTACGGTTACGAAACATACAGGTGGATATTCTTTGGAACGCAATGAGGAAAAAAGCGTCAGGATAATGCGTGTGCCAAAAAATGAAATTGGACTCAAGCTCCGATTCTTCGAATAATCTCTCTGCTCACGAATTCTTTGTCGCGTCCGTATTTGAGACGTGAAAGTTGTTTGAATGCTTCCGTTGCTTGATCGTCTTTCGCATACATCGTGTCCTTCCATGGACGAGGCACTTCGATGCTGAATGGACGGCTCGGTTGACCATCGATACTGAGCTTCATACATCCTTTAAATGCATCGATGTTCACGAGGTCTCCTTCGCTAAAGACAGGGCTCATCTCCTTGGCGCAGAACTCAGCATCCTGAGGACCGATCTTATAAAACATCATCGATCCGACGTTACCGAACACAGCACTCTTCAAGTTCACGTTGCCGGAGAGCTTGCTCTCTTTCTCCAGCTGATCCAGATACTGATGCGCGATGATCAGACCGAGGCGATACTTACGAGCTTCAGACAAAATCGATTCGATCGAATCTGTGACGTAGTTTTGGAATTCATCGATGTACAAGAAGAAGTCTTTGCGTTCCGCAGATGACTGACGCTGACGGC
>JALHMU010000025.1 GCA_022843885.1 Candidatus Peribacteraceae bacterium
ATTTTTCGATCATCCCCCATCGTAATCGAGCAAATGCCACGATCCGTCGCGGCAATCTGTATGAGTCCAAGTGAAGAAGTGGTGACCGTGTATCGAATCGTGTCTGACATACACGCATGATAACGAATCGATCAGAAAGCACACTCTTTTCTCTCGATTTCTCCTACTCAAACATTGCAATTTCCGCAGAAATAAGGTTAAATACTCGTTGCAACTGTTCTTTCACACTCTGCAAGTCCAAGCGGAGATGTTCTCCCTTGGCGGTCCTTTTTTTGTCCTCGTTGGAAAGGTGAATGCTAATGCTTCGAACGTCATTTGTCTGTTGCATGGTCGTGGTCATTTCACATGCGGCACATGCTGCCACAATCGTGAATGATGCACCTTCCGTGCCGACTCTCTTAAACGGAGATGCCTTTTACGGTTCCGGAATTCCCGGTGATGACTTCACAGTCGGCACCGCGGATACGGGCGAAACCCTGTCGCTCAAAGCGCGCGAGCGCTCGACGGGCATCGCCACGAACGTCGGCAATGTCTATTACTGGCAACCGGGTCTAGCTCCCGACAATGTGAACCCTTGGGGTCAGATTGATATGAGCTTCAGCCCCGGCCCAAATGGATTGGCGGCGACGGAGTACAAAGTCGGCATTTATGTCGATGATGACCCTCAGTCAGGTGTGGCCAGTTTTCATGGCCTCACCTTGCCTGTGAGCGATCCTTCGGGAGACTCATGGGACGACGGTCCGTCTTTCTACACGAATCCGGGCCCGGGTCAGTGGTCCAACGATAGCATCCCGTATGCTCTCGGCGAATCCACACATCTGGCATTTCCGCTTTGGCAGCTTGTCGGAGCAGATCTGTTTAATCCGTACGCATCTGGCGAATACGAAATTCGCATGCTCGTCACGGATCTAAACAACACCGAGATTCTTTCGCTTTCGATCTTCGCCGTGGTCGTGCCTGAACCGAGTTCTATTTTGCTCGGCCTCACAGGTATGGCAGCTCTTGGCTTCATCGGCTGGCGTCGTCGTTCTCGCTAAAGATCTTAATTGTCCTAACAGTTGCACGCTCAAGCCGTCTCGTACTTCATTGTACGAGGCGGTTTTTTTAACTAAGAATGACACCCATCTTACGCATCGCATCCAAACGAATCTGTTCGGCTTTTTGCCTCTGTTCTCTTTCTTTTTCCGGATCACGAAATTCTCGAAGTCCCGACGGTGCAGGGAGTGACGGTTGTTGCTCACGTTGCACTGCATCGTGCGCGGCATCTTGAGAGTACCCCATGACATCTGTGTAATGGCGCCAGCGCTTGTATCCTGCTTCGGAAGCCATGGAAAAAGCATAATCCTGTCCTCTAAAAAAACAAGCAGACTTATCGACGCGGAAGCTTCTGACAAGGATTCACGAAATAGTTGATCGGATAGCCTTCCGGTGTACACGTTGGATACGTTTTTCCATGACACATAAGCGGCCGGCAACGCGCTGGAAGTTTTTTCTTCACTGGTCGAGCGGCAAATGCGGAACTTCCTGAAATCGCAAGAAGCAAGAATGCGATCGAACATTTTTTTGCAAAGGTGTTCATAACAATACAAGAAAGATTAATGACCGCGCGGACGACCATCTGCTTTGCGACGTCCGGTAATGAATCCAAGCACGCCACCAATCACAAGTGCGATAACAATCAAAATGATTACTGTCGTATTGATACCTGCTTTTCCTCCCGCATCTACCTGCACCATAAAGTGATCACCGACGTACACATGATCGCTATCCGGCAATCGGAACGTTGCAAGAATTTCGTATTCACCAGCGTCTGGATAGATATACGTAAACGCGAGCAATCCGCCCACGGCCGTCATATCCTCTTTCGAGAACACGACGTCCCCGTCTTTCGAAATTTCGATATCAAAAATGGGATTCGTTGTAATTAAATTATTGGCAAGATCTGAGACCGCGAGAATATTCTGCTGCTTCACTCCTGCGTCAGGAGAAAGTGGCACACTCGTCAGGTTCAAAAGATAACGTTCTTCGACGATTTTCTGCATCGATCCATGCGCAGCTGCAGAGAGCGGCAAGGCACAGCTCAACGCCAATAAAATAGCGGAAAGAAGACGTTTCATAGACTCAAATCCTACTGAAATGCAGGGCTGAACGCACGCAAAAAGTCATCATGGCAAAAAGAGGCAAAAACTGCTATAATAAGGAGAAATACCAAAACCCACTTTATGAAGCTCCCATCCTATCTCACCAAGGAAATTCACCTTCCAGAAATGGACGAATTGAAGGTCCTCGCCCTCGTCGTTGCGATGATCGCCGTCTCCGTTTTCACGGTCGACAGATTCGTTGGCATTTCGCACATCGGTGAAGCTGCGATGTACAACCCACTTCCAGCAAAAACACTGAAAACTGTGCCGACGCTCAAACGCGCCGCTCCTGTCAAAAAGACGGATGCGAAAACATCTCGCCCCGCTGCAAAAGCAGCCGCAAAGTCGAGTGCCGCATCGACCAATTGTACAAGTCGTGCTGCAAAGCTCCGTAATGCGAATTGCAAGACGAACGCAGGCAAATCGATCAATGTTCGTACGCCGTTGCGCACACGCTAAAAAAGAAACGCCAAGTGTTTGCGACCATACTTTGATGCGCGTATATTTGGCGTCTTATGACGGATCAGCCGGTTATTATTGATGTTAAAAATCTTGTAAAGAAATTCGGTGATTTCGTCGCGGTTGATGGAATTTCGTTCGAGGTGAAAGCCGGCGAAATTTTCGCATTCCTCGGTCCGAACGGTGCCGGAAAAACAACAACGATCAAAATGCTGACGACGCTCTTGAAGCCGACGAGTGGAGACATCCGCTTGAATGGACATGACCCGATGCATGATCAGGCTGCGGTCCGTCGCACATTTGGTATCGTTTTTCAGGACCCGAGTCTCGATGATGAACTCACGGCCTGGGAAAACTTGGAACTCCACGGAGTTCTCTACAGCGTCGAAAAGAAACTCCGACGCGCACGCATGGAAGAGCTGCTCAAGATCGTCGAGTTGTATGATCGAAAAGATGATCTCGTAAAAAAGTTCTCCGGCGGCATGCGTCGCAGACTTGAGATCGCTCGTGGACTGCTCCATCACCCGAAGATTTTGTTCCTCGATGAACCGACACTTGGACTCGATCCGCAAACACGCAATCACTTGTGGAGTTACGTGAAGAATTTGAACGAGAAAGAAAACATCACGGTCTTCCTCACGACGCACTATATGGAAGAAGCCGATCGTATGGCCAGCCGCATCGCAGTCATTGATCACGGCAAGATTGTGGCGTCAGGATCATCTGCAGAGCTCAAGCAGAAGACGAATACGGACAACCTTGAAGATGCGTTCCTCGCATTCACCGGTCACGCAATCCGTGAAGAAGAAATGACCAAAGGCGACAACTTCCGCGCGCACATGCGCATCATGCGTAAATAATATGATGACGATCTACATTCTCTGGCTCCGCCAACTCAAGCGCTACGCACGTAGCCGCACACGCATCATCGGCTCACTCGGCCAGCCTCTCCTCTTCCTCGTTGCACTTGGTTTCGGCTTCGGGCCGGTCTACGCACAAGCCGGCGGTGGCAACTACATGCAATTCCTCGCGCCGGGTGTCATCGCGATGAGCATCCTCTTTACTGCTGTGTTTTCTGGAATGGAAATCATTTGGGATCGCCAATTCGGATTCTTGAAAGAAACGCTCGTCGCTCCGGTATCACGTTTTACGATCATGCTCGGCCGCACGCTCGGTGGTGCAACGGTCGCAGTCATTCAAGGACTCATCGTTCTGACACTGACAATTCTGATCGGCTTCCGCCCGGAAAACTGGGCCATGCTTCCGGTCGCGATCTTGGTGATGTTTTTGATCTCACTCCTCTTCACCGCGATGGGGACGGCAATCGCATCGAAACTCGAAGATTTCCAAGGATTTCAGCTCATCATGAACTTCCTCGTCATGCCGCTTTTCTTCCTCTCCGGTGCGCTCTTCCCGCTTGATAATGTTCCGATGGCACTCACGATTATTTCACGACTGGATCCCCTGTCGTACGGGGTGGATGCGCTGCGCGCGATGCTCCTTGGCACACATCACTTCAGTCTGATGACCGACTTCGCGGTCTTGGGAGTCGTCACTGCGTTCTTCCTCGCACTTGGTAGCTACCTGTTCTCGAAGATTCAGGTATAGTCGTCGGACCATGATTACCAAGCTCATCCTCGCATCGAAAAGTTCCGGACGAAAAATGGTACTGAAATATACAGACATCAATTATGACGTTGCGCCAAGTGAACTGGATGAAGCGACGTGTTCGGAAACCGATCCGAAGAAACGCGCTCAGATCCTCGCGAAGATGAAGGCTGAAGAAGTGGCTGAGAAGTATCAGGACAACTGGGTTCTGGGTGCCGATACGATCGTTGTCTCGGAAAGCGGAGAAATGCTTGAGAAGCCAAAAGATGAAGCCGACGCCCGCAGAATGATCAATCTGCAAAGTGGTAAGAAGTCCGCAGTGATCACGGGTATGTGCCTCGTACCACCGAAGAGTATGGGAAAGAAATCGGAAGCGGATATCGATATTGCATACGTACGTTTCCACGAACTCTATCCGGAACACATCGACAGTTGGATCTCTTCCGGAAAATGGCAGGGTTGCTCGGGCGGATTCAGACTGGAGAAGGCCGAAGGACTGATCGAAGGTGTTGAAGGTGACAGAAGCACCGTCATCGGACTCTCGATGCCGCTGTTCATCGCACTCGCGAAGAAGATCGCGATGGGTTAGGCTGAGAACCATGACCTTTCTTGATGCCACACTCCTTGGAATCGTCGAAGGAATTACGGAATTCTTGCCGATCTCCTCGACGGGGCATTTGATCCTGACATCGCATCTCCTCAACCTTGAACAAACCGAATTTTTGAAATCATTTGAGATCGCGATTCAACTCGGAGCAATCTTGGCCGTCGTCATTCTGTACTTCCGAACATTTGTCGAAAGTATGGAGATCGCGATGAACGTTGTCGCAGCATTCATTCCTACTGCCATCATTGGATTGCTGCTGCACGACATCGTGAAAGCGTATTTCTTGAATAGCCAGATGATCGTCCTGTGGTCGCTTCTTCTGGGCGGCATCGCGCTGATCGGTTTTGAACTGTGGCACAAAGAAGAGCCGCATGCGGTAAAGCATATGAAACATATGACACTGAAGCAGGCTCTTTGGATTGGCGTGTTTCAATCCTTTGCAATCATTCCAGGAGTGTCTCGTGCAGCTGCAACAATCGTCGGAGGGCTACTTGTAGGATTGGACCGAAGAACCATCGTGGACTTCTCGTTCTTACTGGCTGTTCCCACGATGCTTGCCGCGACGGGGCTCGACCTCTTTAAAACATCCGCAACATTCACATCTCAGGAATGGACCTCTCTTGGCATCGGTTTCATCGTCGCATTCCTTGTGGCACTCATGGCCATCAAATGGTTGCTGCAGTACATCCGTCATCACACCTTCATTCCCTTCGGGATCTATCGCATCGGCGTCGCATTAATCTTCTGGTTTTTCATTCTGTAGACGATTGACGCCAGCCCAGAGGGTGTTTGGGATCTGTTGACACGCGTCTGAACTGCGATACGCTCAGGCAATGAATAAAAAATATCTCATCATCGGCATCGCTCTTCTCGTTCTTGTCGGCCTGTTTGCGGCTTCACAAATCATCAATGCGCCTTCGTCAGTAACAGCAAACTCAATGAAGCCTAAGAAAGATAAGGACGGAAACTACAGCGGAAATACCAGCGGAAATATAGGAGGGGGCTCAAGCTCTATGAGCAGCACTGCAGGCTCGAGCCAATCCAGCACGGCAAGCACTGGTGGATCTTCGAGTACGTCTAGCGTCACAAGCGCCAGCAGCTCAAGCAGTTCTAGCACCTCATCGTGCGCATACGAATGCTGCAGTAATGCAGATTGTCCGTCCGCTGACGGCCAAACGGTGTGCGGCGCAGGAAACATCTGTACCACCAACTGCAATACTTCTCCGGCTGCTTCTGCGACGTGTACCAGTAGCGGCGGGCGCTGTACTGACAGCGGTGTGTGCGAGCCTCCATGCGGAAGCGGCTACTGTCCTTTGGGAACAGCCTGCGCAGGTTTGAGCTGTGCACCACTCCCTCCAGTCCCAAATCCTCCTGGCCCTGGCGGTGATGAGTAAGAGCAAGGAATACTAAAAACAGAAGGGCGACCTGGAAACGGGTCGCCCTTTTTCGTTCTCAAGCCACATTTCGAGCATTGACCTATTTACATAAGATTATAAAATAAAAGAAGTTCTTTTCATCGAGACAAACTGTAGATCGCTGCTTGTTGCAGCCTTAGGCAGAAGTCTCACCGTTGGAGAAAAAATCATGACGCTCGAAGAACTCGTGAAATGGGCCGATGCAGGAAACTTCGTCTGGCGAACACTGTTACAACGCTTGTCGGATCTTGGAGCAAGCGCTTCTACTCTCGAGTCTTTCATGCAACAACTACGAGATGAAAAAAGACACAGAATGGGTGAGTACGTTATCGATACCTTTGCAAAAGGTATCATCGGAAGAATCTGGGAATTGACCAGTGAGTTTAAAAACATGGACGGTGTTCCCACCGATCCGAGTTACTATGGCCATCCACGATACACCCATCTTTCGATTGAAAAATCGATATATGAGGAAAAACCCACACAACCCGAAGAAAGATGCCAGTATCAATTGGTTCACTGTCCAAAAAACACAGAGTTACGGGCACTGCAAAGAACGCGTGACGGGCGCCATGTGGAATGTGCATGCAACATGGAACTACTTTCGTACGTGTGCAGATTACAACCCGAAGAATTGTGTGAATGTTACATTTGCACTCCACGAGGAACGGCAAAAGTATCTACTCACTACGAAAAAATCGAAGTGTTTGGTCAGGAAAACATCAACGATGACAGCGTCGTGATGAACAGTGGGCCGAAGTACTTCTACCTCATGCGAGTCTATTACCCCGACTCTGATTGTTAGTCTCCAACAATCCTGAAAAGGATCTGCAGCCTGGCAACAGGCTGCTCTTTTTAATGATGATATCCCGTACCAGAAAGAATGGTCTCAGCGCGATACAACTGTTCTAAGAAAATCACACGACACAGTTCATGTGGAAACGTCATCGTACTGAGTGCGATGTGCTGTGCATATTTCTTCTTCATCTCATCGGAAAATCCATATGCACCACCCAGAACGAATGTGAGCTCATTGCCACGATCACGTTCTTTGCCGATGAAGGCCGCGAATGTTTGAGAAGTATGCAACTTTCCTAGTTCATCTAACAGAATGATTGTCCCGCGGCGCTTCTCGAGTGCCGTCGTAAGCTTCTCATTCTCCTGCTGCTTATCACTCGCATCGATTTCAACGATCTCAAATTTGCAGGAATGATTGATCCTGTTTGCATACAAAGAAATCGCCTCGTTGACCCAGGATGTCTTGATTTTAGAAACGGCGATGAGTGTGATCTTTTGCATCTATTTGCGGCGAAGCGATGCGACGAGCTCGATGTGCGCTGTGTGTGGGAACATGTCGACCGGCTGCACGGAACGCAGTTCATAGCCGTTCTTCAGGAACTCTCCGAGATCGCGTGCGAATGTTGCAGTGTTGCAGGAAACGTAGACGAGCTTCTCCGGACGGTGTGCGAGGATTCCTTCGATCGCCTTCGGATGTAAACCTGCGCGTGGCGGATCAACGACAACCGCGTTGAAGTTATATTTTCCACCCGGCTTGAGTTGTTGGAGCAATACCTGTTCCGTCTTTCCTTTGTAGAAACTGATATTTGCAATCTTGTTCTTGCCAGCACTCTTCAGCGCATCTTCGATAGCTGATGGATGCGCCTCGATCCCAACGACCTTTTCGCAGAAACGAGCCAAGTACTGTCCAATGGTGCCCATGCCACAGTATGCATCCAACAATGTGTCGCGTGGAGAAAGGTCAGCTGCTTCCGCAATGGCGGAATACAGCTTTTCCGCGGCGAGTGTATTCGTCTGGAAGAACGAGAATGGAGAAATTTCAAACGTAAGATCGAACAAATGTTCGCGGATGTACGGCTCGCCGAGCAAAGTATGAATGCGCGGATGATCGGGCTTATCGTTCATGCCGAAATGTTCGATGATGAGAAGTGATTTCAAATTCGGACGTCCCGCGAAACGCATGAAATGCTGGAACATCGGTTCGAGCTCTTTCTTTCGAGCCTGCACGATGAACGCAATCATGTGCTCGTTCGTGTGCACACCGCGACGCAGCAACATGTTGCGAAGAATCCCTTTGTGCGTTTTTGGATTGTAGACCGGCAAACGTGTTTCCTGCATGAACTTCTGCACTTGTGCGAGAAGTACAGGCAGCTGCTCATCATAGAGATGACATTCGCGAATCGGCAACACCGTGCTCCATTCTCCCGGTCGGTGGAATCCGATTGTTGGATTTTCATCGAAGTGAATGCGCTGTGGCTTCGCACCTTCTTTCAATGGTGGCTTAAATTCGGTGCGCATCTTTTCGTATCCGAACGTGAGTTCCAATTTATTGCGGTAATTGAAGATCTGCGGACTTGGAATGATCTTGAGCACGCGACCCGGCAACGTCTTTCGCACTTCTTCAGGTGCAGGTGTGAGATGCGCCAGTGTTTCTCGAACGATCTCCTCCTTATATGCGATCTGTTTGGTATACGCCAAGTTCTGCCACGTGCATCCGCCGCATTCTGCAAAGTGCGGACATGGTGCATTGACCTCATCTTTCGATCGGCGAGTCACCTGTTCCATCGTTGCCTCGGCATAGTTCTCCTTCTTCTTGGTGATCGTCGCAACGATTTGTTGTCCGGGAATGGCACCGACCACAAAGATCGGGAAGCCTTCCACACTCGCTAAACCGGCCCCTCCATGGGCTAATTTCTCGATTGTAAGCGTCACCTGCTTCCCAGGGACGATTTCAGAGATACTTGACATCAATAAGTAAATATAGTATAAATAGCAACTTTATGCATTCAATCCTGATCAAAAGAGGGCTTCAATTCCTCGTCTCCGTGGCTTTCTGCAGCGGTATTACTGCCTTTGCGCTTCTGAACGGTAGCGCTATGGTAGCAGGCCCAAATGCAAATACAAGCCAAGAAACGACCGTCAGCCTAGAGCGCGCCCCTGTAGAAGAGGCTGCCGAGGCCCTTACGAACGACCACGCGGCTCCAAAGCGCAGTGTAAAGCCAAAAAAGCGCCAACCAACCCTCTTGCCAGTTGTGAGCCAAAAGGACATTTTGGCACGCCATCAGCAGCTTGCAGATAGCGTCCTCCGTTCGGTACATCCAGGGTGCCGCAATACATTGAAGAACTTCTACGTTCGCTATGACAATCCAGATCAACGTGGTCTCGGCGGTGGCAATACTATCATCGTCACGGGTAACGTGCCTGATGCGGAGTTCCGTGCATTGCTTGTCCACGAGTGTGCCCACTTGATCGACCTCACTGCCATTCAAGGTACGCGTGCCGCTGGTCCGACATCGTTTCAGGATGGAAGTCAGATGATGTACGCAGATGATCCAAGCGTCTCCTTCTATGCCATCAGCTGGATCGATCACGATACGAAAAACCGCGGTGCGAAAGATGCAGACTTCGTTTCCGGATATGCCTCATGGGATATGTTCGAAGATTTCTCCGAAACCTATACCTATTACATGTTGCAACGTGATGCATTCATCGAACGCGCGAAGACGAACCCAGCCCTCGCCATGAAGTTGGCATGGATGCAGCAGAATCTTCCAAGTGAACCTCTTGGTATCGGCACGGCATGGAACAAGACGATTCCATGGGACACGACGAAGCTTGCCTACACGTGGACGAACGCCGTTGAAGTCGCAAAGAAGTAAGGACACTCATTTCTTTCATTCGCTATTCGCGTTATCCTGCCATCCATGCGCCGCGGACTTCTTTTGCTTCTCTGGCTCTCGGGTGACGTGCTCCTTTTCATTGGCGCATATGCCATCGCGTATTTCTTGCGCGTCGGTTTTTTGATCTCAACCGATTTTCCGATCGCACCGTATCTGCAAACGGTGATCATCGTCACACCGTTGTGGCTCGGCGTTCTCCTTTCTCTTCGCACATTTGCACTCACACGCATTCAAACATCCATCCGAAACATTCTCTACATTTTCTACGCTGCCGTGATGGGCATGGCACTGTTCTCACTCGCGTTCTACTTCACACAAGGAACATTCTTCAGTCGTTTGATGCTGATCTATGCAGGAACGCTAAGTTTCATCGGAACACTCTTATGGCACATCGCGTTTGATCAATGGCAGCGCAAACTGCTGCGCGGCAAGCGTCCTGCCTATCCGCTACTTGTGATTGGTGTGAATCGTGAAGCTGAGCGCATGATTACATTGCTCAATGAAAAACAATCCGTCTTCAAACCGGTCGCTATTTTAGACAGTCGCGGCACATCCGAAAAAGAACTCGCCGGCGTGCCGGTGAAGGGAAAATTGAATAAGTTGGAAGAAGTGATCAAACAAGATCGCATCACACACATTCTTCAGTGCGCCGACTTGGAACACACGCTCAATCTTCTGACGGTCTGTCGTGAACACGGACTCACGTATCTCCTTCTGCCATCCGTGCTCGGCATCATCCAAGGTGATGAAAAAGTCGAATCGATCGAGGGACAGCCAGTCACAATGGTCTCACAGAAAAGTAGCTTCTTTGGACTCTTCTAATGCAAGGATTCATTCTCGCCGGAGGCTTCGCTACGCGCCTATGGCCACTCACGGAAGACCGTGCCAAGCCATTGTTGCCCTTGGCAGGCATACCACTGCTCTCGCATCTTGTGATGAAGATTCCAGTGGGCATTCCACTCACTGTGAGTACGAATGCTGTCTTTGCTGATGCCTTTCACGCCTGGGCCAAGACGATCAAAACACACACCGTGACGATCCGTATCGAAGACACGGAAAAAGATGATCACAAACTCGGTGCACTCGGTGCCGTACGAGTGTGGTTGCAGGAAGAAAACATCACGGATGATGTATTGCTGCTCGCCGGTGATAACTATGTCGGATTCTCGATCGCCGATTTCATCGCGGACTTCAAAGCCAATCCATTGCTTGCCGCCTACGACATCCAAGACAAAGAACTCGCGCGCGCCTTCGGTACTGTGATTTTGAATGATGCAGATCAGACAGAAGTCTTGGGATTCGAAGAGAAGCCGGCTAAGCCAAAATCCACATTGGTCTCGACCGGATGCTATGTGCTCCCGAAAGAATATCTTTCCGTCGTGATCCGCTTTGCGGAAGAACATCCCGATAACATCGGTGGTGTCTTCGAAGAATTTTTGAAACAGCAGATTCGCGTCGACTGTCGTGTGTTCACGGAACTGTGGAGAGATATTGGATCGTTCCAATCGTATCTGGAAATGCATGAAGCATTACTCGAAGGAAAGCCATTGGCCGATCCGACTGCATCGATCGATGATCAGTCGACCTTGGAAGGAAGTGTGTTTCTGGGTCCAAAAACGACCGTGAAGCGCAGCCGTCTGAAGAATTGTCTCCTGTTCGGAAATACAACAGTGGAGGATTGTGTGCTGGAAGATTGCATCATTGATGCCGATTGTCGGCTGGAACACGTTGATTTCACAGGAAAGATGCTCAGACGCGGCAGTATCTTGACGAAAAAAGTATGATGATGCGCCTGTTCGTCCGAAGCTCTAAAAAGGGTCTAAAAAGAGCGTAGGCGGATTGATCTGAATTGCAAGAACGCCTACACTGGCGCCCGATGCGCAAATATTTGACGATCACGGCTGTTTCTGTGGCTCTGCTGCTCTCTGCATGCAGCAAGCCGGTCGATCTGAAGTACGACATTACTTTTTTGCGCATACCACGCAGTGACAGTATGCAAACACAGCTGGTCACCGCGATGCAGGATGTCATCAAAGGTAAACTTGATGCCGCCGAGGTGAAGAACGCCAGCGTCGCAACGATTCCGGATGGAAGCGGCGGCTACGTCAGCATCAAAAACATTCGTGAAGACCAGGCAGAGTACGCTCAGGCACTCCTCACGATGGATTTCTCATTCGATGTACGCGTACGAAAATTGGAACCTGTCGGTGACGATCCAAATGCCCTCGAAAACTGGGAGAAAACGGCATTCGTCACGGAAGACTTGGAATGGATTAATGTCGTCCAGGATTCAGAAAGCGGCCAAGCCGGCGTGGAATTGATTCTCACTCCAAGCGGACGTGAAAAATTATCAAAAATCTTTACGGATCATCCTCAGCAAGA
>JALHMU010000026.1 GCA_022843885.1 Candidatus Peribacteraceae bacterium
TTAAGCCAGTATCTTTGAGCGCTTCAGAAAGTTGCTTCTCCGCGAGTGCGGAGGCTTGTTTCAAGAGATGGCAAAAGGCAATGCAGTCATCCATAGCTGTATTTTCGCTTCAGGAAGCCTTAAAAGTCAACGTTTCTTGCGTGTATGTCTCCAGACTGATCGCAGTGTCTTTCGTAATGCTTCCGGCCGTACGAGCTTCGATACCTTGTTTTCCGAGCAACTCAATGGAACGGTCAACATCGGCTTCCGCAACGACGATCAGCATGCCGTTGCCCATGTTCCATGTGCGGTACGCTTCCTCGGCTTGGACATTTCCGAGTGTGATCAGATCTTGTAACGCCGGATGTGGCGGGAAAAGATTGGTGAGCTTGGCACCGACGTTGGATGCTTTCAGAATGCGACGGAATTTACTTGGGATACCACCACCGGTGATGTGCGCGATGCCTTTCACATCGACTGTGCGTTTTTCATCGAATCGTCCGATCAGCGACAAAATCGCAGCGTGATAGATGATGCTTGGTGTCAGCATGATCTCTCCCCATGTGACTCCATCTTTCCATTCGGTCTTCGTCCATGTGTCACCGAATTTTTCCTTGAGAATATGACGAATCAGCGAGAAGCCATTACTTCGAGCAACCGCAGAGCGAAGCGCGAGAACCGTGTCACCAGGTTTGATGGAATCTGCTTTGATAAGACGATCTTTTTTCACGATGCCGATGCACGTTGCATTCCAAACTGGTTCTTTCACGGCACTTGGTACTTCCGCAATCTCGCCACCCGTGATCGCAATCTTTTGTGTGATACATGCATCCGATAATCCTTTCGTGAGTTGATCGAGTTGTACGGGATCAACATTCGGCACATCGAATGTGTTGCTCAACGCAATAACTTCAGCACCGGTGCAGATTGCATCATCCGTGACCATCGCGAGGAGATCCGAGCCGAGCGTGTCGAGCTTGCCGACGTCTAATGCTAGACCCATCTTTGATCCTGTCCCGTCAGCGGTTTGCACGAGATAAAAATCCCCCATGTCGATCAGGCCGCCGAATCCGGCTTCCTTCGATGCAGGTGCACCAATCATTCCTTTACGAGATGCAAATGTGGCCAATGCATTCTTGTATGCACGACCTGAGGCATCGTCTCCGGCTTCGACATCGACGCCGCTGTCTTTGTAGGTGGACATGGCCGGATAGTACCGGGAAGCGCGCTCCTGAGCCAGCTAGATCGCAATCGGTTTGATCTTTCTGCTTCCTGTGTCACCACCGTTCTTCGGAGGCTCTTTTTTCACAGGAACCTCCTCTGCGACTGTGGTAGCCGTATCGAAGATCTGATGTTTCCGATCTTCCACGATCGATTTGTCCGCAACCTTCGTACGGTATCCGCCGATGTCATCACGTACGACAGTGCCTTTTTCAATGCGCAGCACGCGCGTCTGCAATGCATCGACGAGTTCATCATCATGCGTTGCCAGGACAATGGTGACGCCGGTTTTATTCACGGCTTTCAAGAGTTCGAGAATTTCAAAGGATTGTTCCGGATCGATATTTCCGGTCGGCTCATCTGCAACGACAATCATCGGATCGTGAACCAGTGCGCGTGCCAATGCTGCACGAGCTTTCTCACCACCAGACAATTCACGTGGATACGCATGTTCACGCGTCGTGAGTCCAACTTGTTTCAAAAGTTCTGGTACACGCTTGTCGATCACGTCATTGCTATCGCCACAGACTTCCATCGCGAAAGCGACGTTCTCATACACGGTACGATCGGACAGGAGTTTGTAATCTTGGAACACAACGCCGGTTCTGCGGCGGAACAATTGCAGAATGGATGGCGGCAGCTTGCGAATATTTTGACCATCGACTTCGATAGTTCCATCTGTCGGTAGCTCAGCACGAATCAGGAGATGCACGATTGTCGACTTTCCTGCACCGCTTGGACCTGTTAAACAGACGAACTCTCCGGGTTCAACGCGGAAGCTGATATTGTCGAGCACATGATGGTCATCGAAAGATTTCGAGACGTTGTTGAAGACGATCATGGATATCATGCTAACTGTTTTTTGAAGAAAGCACCAAAAAAACACATCGCAAACAAATGTGCACGATGCGTACTTACATTTCTGGTTCGTCTACGATCTCTTTCGGAACCTTGGGTTTCGGATCCACACGCTTGAGACCGACGATGTAGACTTCCTTACTCGATTCACGACTCGCTTTTGCACTGACAACTTTCACGATCTTGTAAAAGCGTTTCACCGATGCGAGGAATGCATCGAAATCCGCACCGCGGAAAATCTTCATGACGGTCGTTCCTCCACGACGGAGATACATATTCGCAATGTCGCGCACGTACTCATTCAATTCGACGGAACGCCATTGATCGACATCGCGGATGCCACTGGTTTTGGGCGCCGCATCGGCGATAACGAGATCGACCTTGAGGATGTTCAATTCTGCAAAAACCTTCGCCACGGCGACCGGATCGCTGATATCGGTCACAAATGTACGTACATTGGGCGCAATATCCTCAATCTGCTGGATATCCAGCCCGATGACTAACCCCTTCTCCCCTACGCGTTTTGCCGCATACTGAAGCCAACTTCCTGGTGCTGCACCCACGTCTAAAACGGTCATTCCAGGCTTCAAAAGCTTAAAACGGAGATCCAATTCTTGGAGTTTGAAGACTGACCGAGCACGGTAGCCTTCTTCCTTTGCCTTCCTCGCAAAACGGTCATTTGGGACATATCCTCTTGGCATAATCAGAGCATACTCCAAATCCGTGACAAGTGACATTGGTGTAACGATCTCTACACTACGCTGCGTGATACGCGCTTACGTGAAGTTGTCTCGTCTAGCGTCCCCTAATTTTTTTCCTCCTGTGCTTATGCGTTCACGAATGACACGGACCTTCAAGATGTCACCGGTCCTCATGGTTGCTGCTTCCTGCCTCGTCGTTATTGCGAGTGCACTTGTTCCGCACTTCTAGAGCGGTTTTTTCTTTGGCAAACCTACCTCACGCGGATAACGCTCTTCGGTTTGAGCGTTTTTCTCGTAGATCAATAATTGGCGTTTTCCGAAGTCAGCCGGCAGTTCATATTCATGTGCCGTTCTGAGTTTGGCATGCAGTGCTTTCAGTGCCGTGACGGATTCACGTTGTTCATCTGCAACGTGCATGCTTTTCCAGAAGACACATTTGCCATCGATCGCTGCAAACGGCACTGAATATTCGAGTAATGTGGAGAGTGGTGCCACGGCACGAGCTGTGACGATATCAAATCGTTCACGCAATTCAGGATGATGCGCGAGTTCCTCGCTTCGTCCGACGATCAGTTTCACATTCGTGAGATTCAATTTCGATTTGATGCGTTCCAGTGCATCGATTTTCTTCCGCACAGCATCGATCCCGACGAACTGAATATCCGGTCGGACAATCGCGAGTGGAAACAGCGGAAAGCCGCCGCCCGTGCCGATATCCAGAACCGCACGTTCACGCTTCATGACGAAAAGAGAATCGAGAATATCTACGAGCGCGAGCGAATCGAGCACGTTGCCAACCCAGCATTGATCGTAGGTACGAAGTGCGGACAAATTGATGTTCGCGTTCTCTTCCAAGAAGAGTTTTGTAAACGTCTCCAGCCGCTCCTTTGTCTGTGCGTCAATCATTCGTCCTTGCAGTCTTAGGTGCGGAGGTGTTAGCGTCAAGACACTTTCCTATGACATACGCCGAACGCATCGCCGAATTGCTCCTGAGTATCGAAGCCGTCAAATTGTCGGTTGATCCACCATTTACGTGGACGAGCGGAATTAAATCGCCGATTTATTGCGACAACCGCATGATCTACGGGTATCCAGATGCACGAAAAATTGTTGTCGATGCGCTGACACAGTATGTGAAGTCGCTGCACATTCCACCGGATGTGATTGCCGGTACCGCCACTGCTGCCATCGGTTGGGCCGCACTCGTTGCCGAGAAGATGCATCTTCCCCTCGTGTACGTGCGTTCAAAAGCCAAGGAACATGGCACGAAGAAGCGTGTCGAAGGACATATGAAACCGGGCAAGCACGTGGTGCTGATTGAAGATCTGCTGTCGACCGGTGGTAGCGCGGTTTCTTCTATCGAAGCACTCCGATCTGAGTGCGATGCAGTCGTGACTGACGTCATTGCGATCTTTAACTATGAACTTCCTGCGGTGTTTGAAAAAGCAAACGAAGCCAATGTGCAGCTGCATCCCCTTTCGAACTTCTCGACATTGATCAAAATCGCGTACGAACAGGATCGCATTTCGTCTGATGAATTAGCGCTCATGAAGCGCTTTGCGAAGGATCCAGAGCATTGGCTGTAATACACACTTTAAAACTAGAAAAAGAGCTTGGAAATGAGTTTTGCCTATGATTCATAGCATTAGCTCTTATATTGACAAAAACCTATAAATACGTAAAATATATAGGTTTTGGTGACCGCAACTGCTCAAAGAAGCTGCGCGCGGTGTCGAAACACCGCTCTTTGGCATTATAGGCACCTCTATATCAAAAAGGATTTGAAAAATGAAAGCTACATCACGTGCATTTGGATTCTTGGAAGCATTGGAAGTTCGTCAGCTCCTGTTCGCCGCGCCTGCGTTTCACACGCCGGCATCAGTCGACGTGGAATACGTGCATATCGCTCCGGATCACATCGATCAGGCCGTTCCAGGCGATGTCTGGGCTGAAGTCAGCCGTATCAACTTGGATGGCACCGGCATTAGCCGTGTATCCAACATGACATTCGTTCCGATGCCCGGCAGCGACCCCCTGCTCAATAACGTGCAGGCTATTCGGGTCACGGCGAATCTGGATCACAATCCGGATTTCGAAACTGTGGTTGGATCCTCGCTCGTCAACTTCTTTGACTACGCAACGATCGAACCGTTCCGCCGCGGAATTTTTGTCTCTCCGTGGCATCATCCTCAGCTCAAAATTGAAGCTTTGATCTACGACAACGCGTTCCATGACGACGTCACTCTCGGCGTCGGCACGGTCATCGACTTCGAAGCACTCGGCGGTATGCCGGATGTGGATATCGATCTCATCGGTGTACCACAGCTCTTCGAGCTCAATGCCGCACCGATGACTGCGAATGTCATGGTACGTGCAATGCTTGCGGAAGACACCGCTGTTCTGAACCAGAAGAACGTTCCGCTGATGCGGTTCGAGGTCTTCGCAGACGGTGGTGACATGTTGTCGACCGCGTTCGCGTTCAAGTCGAGTCAGGGAATTCTCCATCAGGCAAATAATTACAGCCTCTGGGTGGATTCCAACGGCGACGGCGACGTGGATACGGTCATTGAGTCTGGCGTCTCTGTTCAGATGGGACGCGTGATGTTCGACGGCTTGAATGCCGGCGGCTGGGTCACTCCCGAATACGGGACAACCGTCTTCGAAGTCCGAGCCGACGTCGCTTCGTCTCTCGTGACGAAACCGACGAGCACGTTGCAACTCACGTTCCATTCTCCTCCCAAGATTGAATCTCTGTCGGACGGATCATCCGTCGACGTCAATCTCACGAACGGCCTCGGCACGCTCTACAAAATTCGCTCACAAGGCGATGTGTACGTGTCGAAGTCGCCAACTCCGACGTTCCCTCAGTATCTGCTGGGCGGCACGTCGAACACGGAAGTTCTCCGTCTTCGGTTCGATGCTCGATACGAAGGTATCGATGTGTCACGCCTGACCTTCAACGTCGTTGGCGGTAGCAATGTCGAGCAATTGCTCTTGTTCCGAGCCGGTGAAACCACACCGTTCGCACAAGCATCGCCCGCTACCGGCTACCAAGCCAACCTCACGAGTAGTCAGCTTGGCATCCCGCATGAATCGACTGTCGAAATCCTGGTAAAGCCCGTCATTCCGACGGATCAGCAGGGTTCGGTATCTGGCGGACAAGTGCAGGTATCCCTCGTCGGGGTACAGGCAAGGGGAAATACGTCCCTTCGGACGCTCTCCACAAATGACGGTGATGCTCTCGCAGAAGGCGAAGTGTTCTTGGGTCGTACGACCCCTGGACCCAACGCCAATATCGTCGGCAACACTTTCACGGTGACGCATTCGAAGGTGACAAACATCATCAATGCAAATCCGGACGCGAACGGTACGGCGATCCCGACCGGAACCGACCGAGCAATCGGTCAATTTCGGTTCACTGCTGCTTCACATACAAACGGGCTGAACGGCTTGAACAAAGTGAAGCTGCAGGAACTCACGTTCCGCGTGAATGCAGTGAATGTTTCGTTGAATGGTTTTGCCTTCTTTAACAAGGCGAATCCGATCAACAAGTCGACCGACATTCTGGTCACGGATCTGAACGGCAATGCCGTCAGCGGTCCGTATACCGGTTCGTTGCTCGTCACCGTTCGGAACCTCTCGACCTCCGTGGTCAACACGTTGATCAACTCAGGTTCGGACGGGACGTTCGTCCTGGAAGCAGACGTTCTCAATGGGAAAGTGAATCCGTCGCTCAGTTCGTCTCTGCAAGTCGGCTTGCTGACCCAGAAGACGAAGTGGTACGACCACGACAACCTCACGGACACGTTGCTTCAAGACCTGCTGTTCTTCGAAACGACTGTCAATTCGACGATGTACAACGGCTAAAGAAAGGAGGTGCTTACTCAACTGCCACAGAGCTGCCGTCTGTTCTTCGGAACAGGCGGCGCTTTTAAAATTGTTTTAAAAATCTCAGATCACTCGCGTAGAACTGTCTTAGATCCGGGATCTGATGTTTGATCATGAGCAAACGTTCTACACCGAAACCGAAGGCAAAACCTTGCCACTCGTCAGGATCAATCCCGACGTTCTTGAGAACATTCGGATGGACCATCCCACAGCCACAGACTTCCAACCACTTGCCTTCTCTGCTTTGCGATTCATCACCGCGCCAACGCATATCCATCTCGAGTCCCGGCTCCACGAACGGGAAATATCCGGTGCGCCAGCGGAACTCAACGTCATCGGACACAAGTTCTTTCACGGCGGCTTCCATCACGTGCTTCATGTTTGCGAGAGAAACATCTTTTCCAACCATGATGCCTTCGAATTGATGGAACATCGGTGAGTGCGTGGCATCGGAATCTTTGCGATAGACTTTTCCCGGACAAATCATGCGGAACGGCGGTTTGTGCTCCTGCATATAGCGAATCTGCACAGGTGATGTGTGTGTACGCAACACCGTCTCAGACTTGATCCAGAACGTATCCTGGCTGTCGCGCGCGGCATGTGTTTCCGGAATGTTCAGCTTATTGAAGTTATTGTCTTCGGTTTCAATCTCGGGACCTTCTGCAGTATCGAAACCCATACGTCCGAAGACATCCTCAACGGCGCGAATAAATTCATGAATCGGATGCAGGTGACCGCGATCTTGTTCCGGCAAGTCGATTGTGAGATCGAGTCCTTCGCCTGCTTGCTTCGAGACATGTGCGGAACGCAGGCTATCCAAACGATCGCTGAGTGCAGATTCGAGCGTTGTTTTTACCTGATTGAAGAACTGTCCTTTTTCACGCTTCTCTTCGACGGACAAAGAGCCAAGATCTTTCATTGCCTCTGTCAGCATCCCGGCTTTGCGACCGAAGATTTTGAGACGGATTGCTTCGATACTTTCTGCAGAATCGGCTTGGCCAATTTCAGTCAGCAGTTCGGCCCATGGAGATTCAAGGTTCGTCATTGCATCGAAGTGTACAGCAAAGCGTTTAGACGTGCAGCGCGACCTCAATCAAGAGGAAGACTGCGAAGATCATGAGGGCGATCCACCACGTCAGGATCCCGAGCAAATGAAAAAGAATGAGGATGATGAGTGCCAAACTCAAGAAGACTCCTTCACGCAAAGCAATCGTGAGCTTCTTGCCACCGTCATAGCCTTCGACTGGGACTGCGACCCAAATGCCGTAAAACACGAGCGCTCCCGAGGATGCGACCGAGAGAAAGAGCGTCAGGAAAAAGAATGGCAGCGCAATTTTGGGCGATGTCAGCGGACTGACTCGGAGGAGAATCACGAGCAGTGAGGCGATGGAAAAAATCGCCGAGAGCGAAATGCGGAAGAGAAGAGACGTTATACGGCGCGGGGGGAGAGAATGCCGGCTTCTTCAAGGAATGCACCAAGCGCTCGGAAGTCCGATTCGAGTCCGGATCGTAAGTTGCCGTTATGCAGCGCTGCTGCCGGGTGATAAATCGGGAAGATCGTCACGTCATCGTTGATTTTGAACGCTTTGCCATGTGCATTTGTAATCGTGATTTTCGGCAAAAAATGGCCCAGTGCATGACGTCCGAGTGGCACAATGACTTTGGGTTTGATGATGGAGAGTTCCAGCTTGAGCCAAGGCATACATTGTTCTTTTTCAATCGGTTCCGGATCACGGTTTTCGGGTGGGCGATACTTTACGACGTTCGTGATGTAGACATCTTTGCGTTCCAATCCGATGCTTCCGAGGAGTTCATCTAAAAACTTTCCGGCGGCACCGACGAACGGGATGCCCAATTCATCTTCTTTTTGTCCTGGTGCTTCTCCGATAAAAACGATTGGACTGTCGCCGTTGCCATGCCCGAAGACGGGATTCGCATTTTTTTTCAATGCACAGCCATCCCACGCTTCAAATTTTTCTTTCAACGCCAAAAGTTCATCGGCTTTACTCATCAAAGAGAGTGTACCCGAAAACGATCATCGGCTCATCTAGTATCCTGCTTTGACCTTCTTGATGCGCTCCATAAGCTTTGCGCGAAGAGCAGCATCATGTACGGCGAGAATCCTGAGACATGCGAGTGCACAGTTTTTCTGATTCACGACCGCGAGGACCGGAACATCGGATGGCATCTGCAATGTGGAGTGGATGTTCACGTTGTAATCGTCGAGATCCTTGAATGGTGGGCAGGCAATGACAGGATGCACGCACGTTCCAGCTGTGACACCGGACAGTCCATTACTCATACCGGCAATCGTCACGACGATGGTCGGCTCGGTTCGCTTATTGAGTTCTTCCAAGATCGGAACCAACTTTTCCGGCGCTTTGTGCGCGGAGCACGGAATGATTTCGTAACTGACTCCGAATTCTTTCAGAAGCTCGGCAATGGCTTCTGCATGCGGAGTATCTACTTTTGAGCCGAGGAGAAATGTGACAGTGGACATGTGCTAAGTGTACAGAAATTTACGGCTTCGTAAAACACGAGAGATCAAATTCTGTGACCTGGTATCCCCCACCAAGGTCCGTCATGACCTGATTGATCTGTGGAATGAACGCTCCGTGCAATGGTCCGGCACCGGGGGAAGAGTGTGTCAAAAACAGTGCAAGCCGATTGTTTATAACCAGCATTCCTACATCTCCAGAGTCGCCGGTCACAAGGTCTCTATCGAACGTATCTCGATGCGTCATCAAGCGTGACGTACGATCAGGATAGGTATAGGTGACCGTGCCATTGGGATTCGGCGTCTTCACAATATACGGCGAGTGGACAACGCTGACATCTCCGATTTGATAGACCTCTTTCACGGGCACATTGTCACGTTGATCCAGGGCCAACATCGAGAAGAGCTTTGGAACTCGTTGACCTGCCTTGAGAGGTGGCAAGTATTCGAGCAATTTTTGTCGTGAAATAATTGGGTAAAACGAGATGGAAGATGGGACGTCGCTATCGAGAACACCCACTTGAATGTCTGTTCCTGGAACTTGCTTAGAAGCAATCAACGTGCGTGTCACAAGGACATTATCATTGCCGACGAACCCAATCTTTTTCCCAATCGGAATCGCGTAATGGTAGGCATAGACAACATGACGCGGACTGATCAATGCGCCGGCCTGACGCCACGTTCCATATGAGTTCCACGGTGAGACACCGGTGAGATCCAATGGTTTTTCTCCGCGCATCGGCCACGCATTCACATTTCGCTCCCAAGGAGTGATATCAGTACCGCGCTTGCTCCAGATGGTGGTCGTGGATGCGCTGGCGACAATATCATTCACGCGACTGTCGACTTGGTTATTCATCTCCGTCAAAAGATCTGTAGACGAAGGATTCGAACATGCACTCACTGTGCTTTTGCAGGTCATGAGGTTTGCAGGATTCAGGCTGTACTGACGAACTGCCATGTAGTCCATGAGCTCGATGAGATCGTTTTTATCTACATCAAGTGCGTTACATTTTGTTCGCGCATCACCCGTCAGAATTGCGCAATTTTTATTGCTGTTCGGATCAACAAGAGCTGCACGCACCGTATTCTGATCCAAGTTTGTAATAATCCCGTCGCGCGTGACGTCCATGTTTTGGCATTGTGCGAATGCGTCTTGCTCAGAGTCATCTACGCAGGTCATCAAATTCGCCGCATTCAGGGTGTACTGACGAACGGTCATGTAATCGAGGATGTCGACCTCGTTGTTCTTATCCACATCGAATGCTTTGCATTTCTTCATAGCGTCACCAGTCAGATTCCAACAAGCCTTGAATCCATTCGGATCAATCAAGTTTGCTCGTGCAGTGTTGTAATCCAACGACGTGATCACACCGTCGCGTGTGACGTCCATGTTCAGACACGTTTGAAATGCATCGGCCGTAACGACGCCTGGGTCTGCCACTTGTCCGGTAAGACGGGTGCTGACCGTAAACGATGCAGCCAAAGCCACAAAAACGAATGCTCCAAGTAGGACTTTCAAGCGCTTATTCATGAGGATGTTGGTATGAGATGTATGTTTATTATACCATTTTTTAGTAAAAATTGCAATTACGGCAATCTGATCAGACGTACCAAGTGTTTTTGTATGGTGCAGCGATTTCTGCTCTGGTACTCTTTAGCCCGCTTTGTGTGCCCGTAGCTCAGCTGGATAGAGCATCAGCTTGCGGAG
>JALHMU010000027.1 GCA_022843885.1 Candidatus Peribacteraceae bacterium
ATCGAATTTCCGCACCTTCACTGCGTCCTATCCAGTTCGTTTGCATCAGCTTTGTTTTTTCAGGCCAACTCAAACCTTCAAGATTGTTGAGTAACTTCTCCGCATATTGTGTAATTTTCCAGAACCATTGATCGAGTGGTTTCTGAATAACGTCAGATCCACAACGTTCACACTTTCCATCATCAACTTGCTCGTTTGCAAGAACCGTCTGATCTTTTGGACACCAGTTCACCGTTGCGACTTTCTTGTAGGCGAGATCATTCTTGAACATTTCCGTGAAGAGCCACTGCGTCCATTTGTAATACTCTGGATCAGATGTGTTGAGTGTTTTGCTCCAGTCATACATCGTACCTATACGAGAAAGCTGGGTGATCATCGTTTGGACGTTATCTTTGATCGACTTGGTAGGATGCACTCCAGTTTTGATGGCGTAGTTTTCTGCAGGGAGTCCGAAGGCATCGAAACCCATAGGCTCGAAGACATCGAAACCTTTCATACGCATGTAGCGACCATAACTATCTGCCGGTGCAAAGTTGTACCAGTGACCGACGTGCAACTTGTCTCCGCTTGGGTACGGAAACATCACAAGGTTATAGAACGGATTCTTTGCCTTTTTGAGATCAATTTCGTATATCTTGTTTTCGGCCCATTTCTTTTGCCATTTGGCCTCGATCTCCGTTGGACTGAATTCTTGAGACATACAAGGAATATAGCCGTTTTCTGGCTCCGAAAGAAGGAGTATATTGCCCGACTATTATGGAAGAAGACGCATTTGATTCCTACGGCCAGCAAGAAGCAAAGAATGAAATTCTGGATGATGTTGATCATTCGTTTCATACATTCATGGATCTCGTAAATGATATGGGCATTGAACAACGATTCCCGACGGTAGGATTGCATGAAGCAAAGATTGGTGAATTCAGGCAGATGATTACGCATTACGAGCGCAGCGTGACATCATCACTCATGCGCATGACGTCCGAAATACGATCTGTGTTTATGCCTTTGTTAACAGACATCATAGAAGATGAAAGAGCTTCACGCATGGGTCAGCTACGGAAAAACATGAAAATGGAGGAAGATGCAAACAATACAGCTGCATCACAGGTATATTTTCTCGTTGAGAAAATGAAACATGAACAGTTATACCAAGATGAGAAAACTCCTTTCGTCCTTCCGATTGGATTCAAAGAAAAGATCATCGAAGGAGTAGATTGGAGAGATATTGCAGATATTAAAAGCGTGTCACTAGACGCAGATTTTACGGAAGCAGAGGTCAGAGTGCCGGCAAATGCGCTCGCGGCAGATACGCATGCGCTCATGAAGAATAATAAATATGTAGGCTTTACCCATTCCATCAAATCATCTGCGTATCTGTATGTATATGAAGAGCATGCATTTCCCAACTACCACGTTGGTTCTATCATTGAGAAATTGCTTCACCAAAACCGTAAAAAATCGTCGGGTTTGAGAGAAATGATTGTTGAGATCCATCATAAGAATCACAATCTCCGTCAGCTTTTACAGCGACATTATAGATTTGAGATTAAAAGCATTTTATATCCCGATACAGAAGATGAGGCATATCTGCTTTCGAGTGCAGTAATAAAGGCAAAGTAGTGCTACACTACCCGTCTCATGGCCAAGCTTCCGACTGTTGCGATCATCGGCCGCCCAAATACGGGTAAATCCACGCTCTTTAACCGACTTATCGGCGAGCGTCGCGCCATCGTGAGCGAAGTGGCTGGAACGACCCGTGACCACGTCGCACATCGTATTTCGTCTGACGAAGTCGATTATCTGTTGGTTGATACCGGCGGTATGGGGGGTGGTACAGAAGATCAGGACTTTGAAGATGACGTACATCAACAATCTCTTTTAGCCCTAGAACATGCGGATCTCATCTTGTTCTTGGTTGATGGTCGTAGTGAACTGACAGCATCGGATTATACGATCCTGGATAACCTCCGAAAGAAACGTCGTAAGCACGTACCGGTCATCTTGGTCGTGACGAAGATGGATGATCCTCAGGTCATCGATCAAACACTTCCAAAGTTTTATGAACTCGGACTCGGTGACAGCGTCATCGGTATCAGCGCGCCACATCGCATCGGTATCGAGAATCTTTCAAATGCCATCGAGAAGATGCTCAAAGAATTGCACTTTGGAAAGTACGAGGAAGTCATCAATGAAGATAATCCGAAGGTATCGATCATTGGAAAACCGAACGTAGGAAAGAGCTCGATCGTAAATGCCTTCATGTCTGAGTCGCAGCGTAAATCCAGTCCCCTGCTTGTGTCTGATGTTGCAGGAACAACACGAGATGCAACTGATACGGAAATCAAATACCAGGGCAAATCGTTTACACTGACGGATACGGCCGGTCTCAAGAAAAATGATACGAACATTGAGGACATCGAACGTTTCGCAACATTGCGCACGATTCAATCTCTTGAGCGTGCTGACGTCGCGGTATTAGTTGTCGATGCGAAGGAAGGGATCTCCCGCCAGGATAAACGCATTGCGAGTTTGGCGATTGAAGCTGGAACAGGTCTCGTCATCATGGTGAATAAGATCGATCTTCTGACACCGGAAGAGCGCAAGAAGCTGTATACGGACATCGAAGATGCATTGCCGTTCTGTCGCTTTGCTCCGGTGATCCCATGTTCTGCAAAAACACGCGAAGGCCTTCTACATCTCTTCGATACAATCGGTGAGATCGCAGAAAATCGTGCTCGTCGCATTCCAACGTCGGAACTCAACTCGTGGTTCCAGTCGACAACATATGGAACACCACTCCGTAGTAACTCAAAAGCAAACTACGTCACCCAAGTTGAAACCAATCCTCCGACGTTCGTGACATTCGTGAAAGAACCAAAAGATGTGCCCGTGAGTGATCTGCGTTTCTTAGATAATCGCATTCGAGAAAAGTTCAACTTCGAGGGAACACCGATTCGTTGGATCACCAAAAAGAAAGAAACGAAGGATTAACCTCGGAGCTTCGTCTCTGGTGTGTCTTTGACGCGCCCGTCTTCGTGAATTGGCAGTGGATAGGCCTGAATGGCTGTTTCAAGCTTCTCCAGCAAGCGCTTTGGATCGTCATCAAAGACAATGTTTGGTGACATGTGACGATGGCAGAGTTCTTCCACAATGTGTGGAATGTGATCGCTGATACCTCCGGTTCCCGTGAGGATACCGATGGCACGACCTTCATCGTATGCAATCGTAAATTCATTGAGCGTACCGATACCTCCGCCAATGATGACGATACCGTCACAGGAACGGATGTTGATCACGTCACGTTCCATGAAACCCATACCTGTGAAAATGATGATGTCATGTCCGTGCGGTGACATATATTCGTTCACATGTTCGTATTCCGAGAAAGCGGGAGAAATACCGATCGTCATGCCGCCTTCGGCTTTGGCAGCAAGCATCGCATCGTTTGGAAGACCTGGACATGCACCGTTGATAAAAACGTGACCGCGGCGTGCGACTTCCTGACCGAGCAGCATCGCTTTATCACGAGCATGTTGATTCTCAATTTGCGGACCACTGGCGGAACCCATGATTCCAATCTTGAGTTTTCGGTTTGCCATTGATGGGATTGAAGCTGCTTCCATAGTTAGAATGTATCGGATGTAGAGTGTTCTTGCTCACAGAGTGACTTGAGCGGTGGCAGAGTCGTGGTCTGAATTTGCTTACAGCGATCGTAGTTTTTCGTCACACGAGCGAGACAATACGCGATCCAATCACCGCGTGTCGGTGTCAGAATGCTCTTTCCATCCACAGTGCGCTCTTCCAAAACAGTCGGTGTAAGTTCGTCGCACGCACGAATGTCTGCTTTCTCACGAGCCCATTCGATCAGGAGGAAATAATGGCGCAGTGTTTCATTCGGTTCATCCTCAGCAGCCTTACGCCAGTTTGCTGGCACAGCTTGAATTTCAGGGACGATTTGGTTTGATGCTGTTTCCAACGTGAATGCAAACAAGCGTTTGAACAATGATGGTGCTGCTTCCTTCGCAATAACGTTTGGATCAGGCAGCGTGACATCCAATTTTGTTGGAATCTTCACTTCAATCTTTGGAACATTTTTTACTGCGTTCGTCGCGTGTGTCTTTGCGCCTTGTACAGCGGCATTCAGATCCATATTAAAATCGATCGTGAGACTATCCGTCATCTCCTGAGCACGTGCGATTGTCCCATTGGTTGCACCATTTGGAGGCACAAACGCCACAAGCGAGAAGAGTGCGATAAGGCCGAGAACGATTGCAGTACGCATCTCCTTATTATACCAGAAAATGCGTCTTTTTCCCACGGTCTGAAAGCCTATTTAGCCCTGTATTAGGCCATTTTTACGGACTCTACTGCAGATACTGGGCCTTATTCGCGTTATGCTCATCATTCGTGCGGGCATAGTGAATCTGACCATCACCATCATGCAGATAATAGAAGTACGGTGTCTCTTCTGGCTTCAAAGCAGCCTTAATGGAACTGAGTCCTGGACTGGCGATGGGCCCAGGTGGCAGACCGGTATATTTTCGCGTGTTGTAATCGGAATACACATCCAGATCTGTCTTTGTCAGGGCTCCCGTCGGCTTCTTCAATGCATAACGAACTGTGGCATCGACACCGAGACCCATATTGATGTTGAAACGATTCCAAAGAATACCCGAGACGATTGGCCGTTCTGCGGCCGTGATCGTTTCCTCTTCGATAAGCGATGCCATCGTCATAATCTGATCGAAGGGGCGACCACTCGCTTTGATCTCGGCTGAAAGACCGTTGATGACTTTACTACGAAAGGCGTTGAGTGTGCGCTCCAAGAAAAACTTCGGAACATAGTCGACCGAGGATACGAAGTACGTATCTGGGAAAACGTAACCTTCCAGTTTGGAAGCGTATCCTTTTTCTTCGGCTGCAACGTTGGCTTTAGGCACAAATTCATAGGAACTAAAATCACAGGTGAACGCACAATGAATGATGTCTCCTGGTTCCCCGAGTCCTTTGGATGCGACGAGCGCATCGATATCGGCAATCGTGAATCCTTCCGGAATCGTAATGGAGATCTCATTCCCCTTTCCGGATTCGATCAATTCAATGATTTCGGGAACTGACAGTGAAGCTTGGATGGCATATGTACCTGCTTTTAACGATCCTTGCTTGCCATGCAAACGTGCATACAGCGCAAACGCACGATCAGAACGGATCAAATCCGCTTCTTCCAATTTTGCGGCAATCTGTGCAACAGACATGCCTGATTCAACTGTGATGGCTTTCGTTGCTGTACCTCCGACTGCGGAGACACCGCGCTTGTACCACACGAATCCAATGGCACACACAAGAAGGACGACAACAAGAAGTTTCTTCATACAAAAAGAGTCTAACAGAGCAGCAACGATACTTCGATTAATTCTGCCCGATTCCTAATTCACCCATAATCGCCTGCATACGTTCAGCTGAGACAATCTGCGCTTTCTTAAACGCGCGATTCAAGGCATCTTTCAATTCATTCGGGAGGTTTGCAATGCTGGCACTCGGCTGAATGATAATATCGATAATTTCCATTTCAGCAGAAACGACTACTTTGACGTTGGGCGTTTCGGCTTCCACGTGAATGTTCTTCAGCTCCTTCTTTACCTTCTTAGCTTCACGCTGAAGCTTAAACATGTCCTTGGCTTTTTGAAAAGTGTTCATACACGCAGGGTAAAGGGATGTAAGGATCTACGCAAGATCTGAGAAGTCTCCAAGGAGTGTTCTATGTCCGTCAGCACCCTCGATGCCGAGCACTTTCAAATCAATCATGTAGCTGCGAGATTGTTGCACTCGATTGAGGAGAAGTTTTTGCGATGCTCTATCGAGTGTAAATCGGTCTGGATCCATCGAAAGCGCAGCCGTTTGAACGGCATACAAATAATCGTCAATTTTATCAGGATGGAGTTCCTCCACGCTATCTACCACATTCCAAAGAAATCGAACTGCACGGATGTGTATATCTCGTACTTGATCGATATGTTCACGTCCTTGCGCCTGCAATAAATCACCTGCTGAGAGGAGTTCATTGGATTGATGATCAAGCGATACTACGGACATAGGACGAAAATCCTATCCATGCTTCTGTTGTCCTGCAAGGCTAATTCAATCCAATACGTCCCTCAATCTCCTGATCCACAAACACCTTCTTACGACCGTATTTCATACGGCTGTATTCACGGATGAGCGCCCCCATCTTTTCATTTCGATCGGATTCGTCGTAGATCGTCGACATGCTGAACGGACGGCTGGTGGTGTTGTCGATGCTGAGCTTGGTGTAGCAGTGGAAGTTCGGGATACCGATGACGTCCTGTTCTGAAAGGACCGGAGCATATTCCTTCGCGAGATACTCGGCATCTTCTGCACCGACCTTAAAACTGAGAATCGTTCCGACGTTACCGAACACGGCATCGCGCATCTTGGTTCCGGCATCTTCATAGGCACCCGTCTTTCCGACAAGTTGTCCGATGTATTGGTGCGCCATGATCAGAGCGAGTTCATACTTACGAGCTTCAGAGAGAATCGTCGCGAACGCATCCGTGATGAAGTTCTGGAATTCATCGACATAGAGGTAGAAACGCTTGCGATCGGCAGCTGGAATATCGGCTCTACTTAGGGCTCCCATGCTGATTTTGTTGACGAAGATCAGACCGAGCAATTGAGCATTAATGTCGCCGATGCGTCCTTTGCTCAGGTTTACAAGCAGCACTTTTCTTTCATCCATGATCTGACGAATGTCGAATGCACTCTTGGTCTGCCCAATAATGTTGCGCATCGTAGTGTTCGTGATGAACGGACCGAACTTCGCGGAGAAGTATGGGATCATTTCCTCTTTTTCACGTGCACCGGTCTTCGCGATTTCATTTTCCCAGAAACTGCGCACAACGGCGTTGCGACATTTCGCAACTTTGTACTTCTGGAATTCTTCGTCGACGAAGAGACGTGGCACATCGATCAAGGTTGCACCTTCTTCTTCATCATCCATCAGCGTCAAACAGCCGTTGCGGAAGTAATGCTGAATACGCGGTCCGAAGATTTCATTTCCGAACAGCTTGATGAAGATTTCCATCGCATCGAGAGATGCGCGGTCTTTCTCTTCATCTGTCTTTGCTTCCAGAAGGTTCAATCCCATCGGGCGCTCCGTGTCAGCCGGATCGAAGATGATGACATCTTTGGCACGTTCCTTTGGTACGTGTGCGAGCGCATCGGCGATCAAGTCTCCGTGCGGATCGACGATACACACTCCTTCACCGTTCTGAATGTCCTGTCGAGACTGCCAGCTCAAGAGTGCAGATTTACCAGAACCAGATTTACCAATGATGTACTGGTGACGTGAACGATCTTTTGGCAAGAAACGAATCTTTGTTTCCACAGCCCGATGACGATTGATACCGATCACAATCCCCTCCTTCGGGGCATTCGGTGGTGGTGGCAATACCTTATAACTGATCCAATCGATGATTGGAATCGTGTTGTATCGACTGTCTGGGAAATGGAACAACGATGCCAATTCCTTTTCGACGAGCAGATTTTTCTTGTGCAAGAATCCATTCACACGATGCTTCCAGAGCCAATGCATGATTGGTGCGTTGAACGCGAGTGGCAAGAAGTCGAACCACATACGACGGTTCTTGAAGTGGTTCCCGTGGAGATCTTTGTAGACGTTGAATGCAACCTGCATATTGTTCGTAATGTCGATGGCGCGCTCCCATGTTTTGGCAGCTGCCATGATGCGAACAGTTGTATGGAATCCACTCATACCAGCTTTCTCACCCATGCGCTTGTAGAGCTCTTCTTCGGACTGAATCATACGGACGAACGAGTCGCCGCCAGATGCACCTGGAGCATTGGTTGTGTTGTCGCTCATGAAGCCTCCGCCAAAGATGTAACCGAGCCACTTCAGCCCTGGAATACGATCAAAAATCGTCTCCTTCTTACCCTTAAATTTTTGGGATGCGACTGAGCGTACCTTCTTACTCCAGCGTTCTGTGAATACCGGATTAATCAGGACTTGGACAGTTGCCGTTTCAGATGGGTCGAGCTTGGAGAGCACGTTGGCAATATCGTTCAACGGATCATCCTGCATCTGTTCGTAATAGCGAATCGGATATGTGTACGGCTTCTTCGTGATCATGTTGTACCCAACAAGCTTGTATCCCGGTTGCCAAATATCCGGTGCCTGCTTGAGTGTCACTTCTGCATTTGGGTAGTACGACGTGATCTGCTTTTCGACAATCGACGTTAGATCCTTCGGACACAATACATAGAATGTGATTTGTCCGTTTTCGAGGAACAACTCAAAGCTGATGTTCTTATAGCGGAAGATCCAGAAGTGCATGATGTCTCCGAAGGTCAGATCACGGACTTCATAGAGTGCGCGGAAAAGCTGCTCCATGATCGCGATCTTTTCTTTGAAATCCTTTTCTGTGCGCTTCTCGCCGTCCATCTTACTGTCACTACGTGGCAAGATGACCTTCATAGAGACCAAATTCTTGGATGTCCAAATTGCAAAGGTAAAACGGAAAGAAGTGATGGAAAGCTTCAGAAGGAAATACGCCGTCAGGATAAAGACAATCGTTTCCACAGGACTCGTCTTCAGGTTCTGCCAAAACCATGGCCAAATTCCAAGTTTCAACGTGGCATCGCCCAGTTGGATGAGAACCAGGAGGATGGGCCAGAAGAGGAGACGGAGAACCGTGACCATATTATGTTTTTTTGGATTTCTTCATTGCGCCTTCGACGCGTGCGACGATTTCATCGAAGCTGAGTTCGCTCTTCACCGCGAAGTCCACGGCACCGAGTTCGAGGGCTTTCTTTTGATCGCTTTCTTGGCTCAAGTTCGTAAGCACGATGGTCGGAATGACGCCGGCCATACCTTTCTCTTTGAGACGTTCCAAAACCGTAAACCCGTCGACTTCCGGCATAAGAAGATCGAGCAGCATGACATTCCAGTTCTTATCACGTGAGAGCAGATCCAAGGCTTCCTTTCCGCCTGTTGCGGAAGAAACATCATATCCACGCTCTTTGAGATTTTGTTTATAGATTTCCAGCAAGAATGGATCGTCCTCGACGACCAATACTCGCGGTGTACCTGATGCCTTCGCATCGCCTGCCGCAGCAGCTGGGGCTGACTGTTGATTCGGTGCATCAGTTCTGATCTTCAGGAGAACACGAATGCGCTCCAAAATAGTATCGAAGCTCAGGTTGCTCTTCGTGAAGAAAGCCTTCACGCCGAGTTCCATGGACTTCTTCACATATTCATCTTCGCTGTAGTTCGTCAGTACGATCACGGGCAAGGTCTTGATGCGACCGTCTGCATTGAGCTTCTCAAGGACTTCCGTACCGGAGACTTCCGGCATGTTGAGATCCAAGAGCAACAAGTCGATCTTCGTTGCATCCAACTTCGCGAGTAATTCCTTTCCGTTCAGCGCAATTTCCACGGTGTATCCCGCAGCTTCAAGGCTGTGTCGATAGATCTGATGCAAGAACAGATCGTCTTCGGCGATGAGGATGACGGGTTTAGCCATTGGAATATTGAAGTGGGAAGGAAATAGTAAAACGCGATCCGACGTTCTCTTTCGATTCAAGTGCAACGTTTCCACCGAGCATCTCAACAAACGACTTCACCATGTAGAGACCGATACCCGTACCTTCTGGTGTAAAGCTTAGCGCATTCTTGGCACGGAAGAATTTTTTGAACATGCTTTTGAGTTGCTCTTCCGGGATTCCGATGCCGTTATCGGAAACGACCATCTGCAATTCTTTTTCCGTTGCGTTGATCTCAAGTGACACTTTGCCGTTCGGCTTGGTGTACTTGAGTGCATTGCTGACAAGGTTTGAAAGAATTTCGGTCAGAATGATTTCATCGGTCATGACCGGCTTCGTTACCGAGCACATTGCGGTGATGGCAATCTGACGACGCTGCGCTTCGATCTGGAATGATGTTTCCAATTTCTTGCAGAGTGCATTGAGGTCGACCGGTGCCATTGTCGCTTTGACTTTCTGCGCATCAAGGCGCGAGAGTGCCAAGAGAGATGACACAAGATCCGACATACTGAGCGTGCGAGAATAGGCTTGTTCTAGGGCTGCCTGCTGTTTCATGTCGAGCGTCATTTGCTTCTGTTGCTCTGCTTTGATGAGCATTTCAAGCAACCAACGGATGGCTGTAAGCGGAGTACGCAATTGATGCGATGCAATCGATACGAACTCTTCACGAAGGTGATCGAGTTCTTTGATTTCCGAGACATCTTTGAGCACCATCACAGCACCGCGCTTTCCGCTCTCTTCGAACGGTGCGATGCTCATCGTCACAGGAATGACAACGTTCTTTTTTGTGCCGGTCATCACGATCGGCTTCAAGAAACTACGAGCCTTTCCCGTACTCGCGACATCCTGCACCATTTGGATAGGATCGATTTTATTTTCCTGATCGGAGAAACTCACGACGCGATCGAGAGGACGGCTAATGGCACCCAGACGTGACCAACCTGTCGCGTTCTCAGCAGCTGCATTGAACAGCACGATGTTTCCGGATTGATCCACAGCGATAATGCTATCGATAATACTGTCGATGAGTGTCTCATCGCGCTTGGCGAATGCGTAGACTTCCTCCAATGAATTCAACACTTTGCGAC
>JALHMU010000028.1 GCA_022843885.1 Candidatus Peribacteraceae bacterium
GCTTACCGTGTTTACTGCGAGAAAATAATTAACGCAGTTTGTAGTTCAAGTAGACCGTGACAACAACTTCCTGCTGACCCGACGGAACAGAAAGGTCTGCTCCACCACCGCCCATTCCTTCTCCGCGGTACATGGCAGCTTGATTGGTCGTATCACCGAAGTTTTCGCTGTAGGAGGTCATCTTTCCAAGCGAGACACCAAGTTCGTCGGCAAGCTTTTCGGCTTGATCCTTGGCCTTGGCAATAGCCGTGGCACGAGCCTTCTCGCGCATCTCATCTGGATTATCAACCGTGAACGTCACGCCGCCGATTTGGTTGGCACCTGCGCGTGTCGCAGCTGTGAGAATTTCTCCGACCTTAGAAATGTCGCGAACTTTCACGACCAAGTTCTGTGTCGCTTCAAACATCGGGTTCGTCTGACGACCGTCAATCCAGTCGTAGGTTGGGTTCAACCACAAAGACTGCGTCTGCATATCCTTGTCTTCAATGCCGGCAGCTTTTGCGGAAGCAATGATGGCGTCCATGCGCTGTTTGAGCACAGTGATCGTCGCTTCAGCCGTACGCTGACGACCTGTCGTCACGCCGAAGTTGAGCTCCGCAATGTCTGGAGCGATGTATTCCTTACCAACGCCCGTGACGGAAATAGTGGAAGGAGATTCATTATCAGCAGCGACCTGCTGTCCGAGTACGTAAAAGACGCCACCAACCGCAACTGCGGCGAAGAGCGCCCAAAGGGGCCAATGATGTGATGAGTGATCAGTAGTCATAACGAAAGTATACGTCCTTTCGTAGGGAAAGTTACAAATGCATTCGCGGCAGGCTCTTTCTTCTGCGATACTTCACGAATGACGCTTCGAGAAAAAGAACTAGCGCCGGCATTCACAGCTCACGATGAAAATGGAGTAGAGCACACCCTGGCTCAGTACAAAGGAAAATGGGTCATCCTATATTTTTATCCAAAAGACGATACGCCAGGCTGCACGGAAGAAGCCTGCAACTTCCGCGATAACCTGGACGAATTGCAAAAACATGCGGTAATTCTGGGTGTCAGTGCTGACTCCGTCGAAAGTCATAAAGCATTCAAAGAAAAGTATCACCTAAACTTTCCGCTGCTCGCAGATCCTGATCGCAAGATGATCAATATGTATGGAACCGACGGGCTCATTTTCACAAAACGCACGACCTTTCTGATTCATCCCGAAGGGAAGATCGAAAAAATTTATCAGAAAGTCGATCCGAAGTCGCATGTGACTGAGATTTTAAAAGACCTCGGTGAGGCTGTTTTATAAGGTCTGGTGTGCGAGAAGAAAAAAGAGCGATACACTGATTGCCATGAGCGACACGCACACGAAGGGTTCAATCGCGAAGATTCGCACGATGTTTGATCGCATCGAGAATGGCTCAACCCCCATTTCACAATCGATTCTCACAATCCTCGCCTGTATCGGCGTGCGAAATATTTTGGAAGATCTTTCGGACAATCATCTTGTCGCAGGGAAAGAAATATTCGCTGATTTTTACCTTCAAACGACAGGTTTTCACATCTCTGTTTTCCTGACGATGAGCCTCGTGGTGATGCTCCTGTTCAGGCGCAACCTCTCGCAATCCGTTCGGCTACTTGCGGTACTTGCGCCACTCCTCTTCATCTCTCCGATTGCGGATATGATCGTGAGCAACTGGAAAGGAGCAATGAACATGGAATACGTCGATCCGGGGAACTGGAATGAACTGTTGAAAAACTATACGACCTACTTCGGGCCACTGACCGGAAAGGGCGTGACCTTCGGTCAACGCACGCAGATCGCAGTGATGATCATCGGGTTGATGGGATACGCTCGCATTCGCGGCCTTTCTCTTGTTCGGACGCTTCTGAGTGGCATCGTGATGTACACGATTGCATTCGCCTACAGCGTCTTGCCGTTCTTGGTCGGACAAGCATTTGCGTTGACACGCCTTGAATTCAGTTACAGCAATCCGGTCGCATTCAAGGTCTACATGTTACTCATTGCGATCGAAAGTATCGTAGTTCTGCTTCTCGGCTTTCCCAAAGAAGCCAAAGCATTTTTCAAAGATCTGCGCTATCTGCGCCTACTACACATCGTGTTCTTTTTCGCCATTGGATGGAAACTCGCGCATGCAGGCACATCGTTGCCTATCTCCAGCGACATGGTTCTGACGATCTGTTTGGCATCCTTCGCGATTTTTTGCGCGTATGTGTACTCCATCGTCACGAACAATATTCAGGACATCGGCATTGATGCCATCACAAACGCGCATCGTCCGCACGTTACAAAGGCAATTGATGAGAAAAAATATGCAGCACTTGGGTGGCTCACGCTCGTTGGGGCAATCCTCTACGGTGGATTGGCGGGACATCGTGTGTTGATACTGCTGGGATTCTTCCTCGCAAATTTTTATCTGTATTCCATGTCGCCGCTTCGTCTCAAGCGTCTCACGCTCATTGGAAAAGGATTGATGTCTCTGAATTTTCTTACGATCATGCTCATCGGATTCACGTTGGGTGGTGCGAACGTTCTTGATTTCCCACCGTTGCTCATATGGTGGACTGTCCTTGCGGGGATGGCGATCTTTAACTTTGTCGATCTGAAAGACACAGCCGGCGATCGAAAAGAAGGCATCAAAACACTGCCTGTTCTTTTCGGGGATCAGGTGGCCAAAATCATCATCGGATGCTTCTTTTTGGTCGGATATGCCTTTGCGGGAACCATTGTGGATTCACCATGGATCCTGCTGGGTGCGACGCTCTTGGGAGTTATGCAATTTGCATTGGTCATGCGAAAGACATACGACGAACGTCCTCACTTCACTATTTCCTTGCTCGCATTCATCCTCGTGTTTTTCTTTATCTAGGAATTCAATTCGAGTCGCAAACCACCTGATTCGTTGATGCCATAGGCGGCGTACCCGTCTTTCTCAAGCGTATGTGCGAATTCTTTCCCGCCGCTCTCGACGATTTTGCCACGAATCATCACGTGCACATGATCCGGCACGATATATTCCAAAATACGCGCATAGTGCGTGACGATGATGGAAGAAAAATTCTTTCCGCGCAGAGAATTGACGCCCTCAGCAACGATCTTCAGTGCGTCGACATCAAGCCCTGAATCTGTTTCATCAAGGAGTGCCAAAAGTGGCTTCAGGAGCTTCAGTTGCAGAATTTCAGCCTTCTTCTTTTCACCACCGCTGAACCCTTGATTGAGTGAACGCTCAAGAAATGCAGGATCCATATTGATTGCGCCAGCTTGTTCCACGAGTAATTTTTTAAATTGAATCGGAGACATTTTTGTATGCGCAGAATCACGTGCTGTCATTTGTGATTCATACGCTGCGAATAAAAAGTTTCGCAGACTCACACCAGCGATTTCTTTCGGATACTGAAATGCTAAGAACATTCCGGCTTTCGCGCGGTCACTCGGTTCCATTGCGAGCAAATCTTGTCCAAGAAATGCAATCTCCCCTTTCGTAATTTCATACTTCGGATGTCCCATCAGCGTATTCACGAGGGTCGATTTTCCTGATCCATTCGGACCCATGATTGCATGGGTTTCACCGAGGTGAATCGTCAAATCAACACCGCGTACGATCTCCTGACCTTCCACATTGATGTGGAGGTTTTTGACTTGCAGTAAGGGAGAAGTGGCCATCATGGAGCGCCAGCATAGCAGAAAAGCCTGGAAATGGCTGTATACTCATCGGCATGCAAAAGGTAATCCGCATCGCTGGGCACTGGCAGATCCTCGGGGTCATGCTCGCGTATACGTTCTTTTTGAATGCAGGTGCGCTGGCGATGTTCTTCCGTGGAAAAATGACAGGTCTTGCAGCACTTTCGGTTGATGATAGTTTTTATTTCTCGATGATAAACCGTGTCGCAGAAGGAAATCTCCTGATTGGAAATACCGCACTCATCGAGCATCAACATGACGGAGCAGCTTCAACGTACGGTGCACTGCTCCAGGGATTGCTGCTGAAGATTCTTCCTGTATCGATTGATGGCATTGCACTCCTCGGCGGTCTTGTTCTGCCACTCCTCCTGATGATCTGCTTCGCACGATTGCTGCGCTTCCTCACAGCAGATCCAGCAATCATCGCGCTTGGTACCCTCATTCTGACAGCGATACTGGAAGCCGGCCTTCTGCGCCCGATCAATCCGCAGCTGACACTGATCATTATTACTGCCTATTTGATCCTCTTCATGGAAAAGGGATTGAGTCGCAAGCGCGGCATTCTGAAAGGCGCGCTCATTGGCTGCACGGTGTATTTGCAGATCGTTCTCGCGGCATTTCTTTTGGTTATCGAAGGAACAGAGGCGCTGTTAAAAATGATACAGACACGTCGTGTTGTACCAATTCTCAAAGAGAAAGTTGCGGTTTTTGTTCCATTCGCATTGCTGCTGCTCATCAAACTCTGGCTTGATACCGGCCGTGATCCGTTGGCATACGCTGACACATTGCATCGCTTGGGATTGATCGCGAGTCGCTATCCCGCCAATCCAAAATTACAAATTATCGTCATTGGGATTCTCGTATTACTGATCGTTTTCCGTTCTCGATTCACATCGATCCAAACATGGACGAAATTTTTTACACTGCTTTTGGCGAGTGTGATCGCGCTGAATCAATCGGTGCTGCACGGCGTCGATGTCATCTTCGGACTGTACTACGCAACGATCATTCAGATCATTCTCTGGTTCACGTGCATCGCACTCATCATCACGCTCATTCCTAAGCGCATCACGTACATCATCCTTGGAATCGCGAGCGTCGTTCTTGTGATTCGCACCGCACCCGGGCTGCTTGAACGACGTTATCTACTGCTCCGCGGCGATATGCCCCAGTACGAGGAAATCCTGCAGCATCTGGATGCACAAACCGGATCACTCGTCATTGCCGCACCCCATCGCTTAGCTGATATGATCCCGGTATATACATCGCACTTCGTGTTGTTCAATCGAACCGCGCGCTATCAAAATGCGACTGATCAAGAATTGGCGGAACGCTATCTTTTGGAAGAATCACTTTTCCCCACGCCGGAAGAAGAGATCGATACAACCTACAATCTTGTATTTGGTTTGTACGCGGGGAATGTATCTGCTCGCACACGCACAGCGTGTACAGCGTGGAAGAAAATAACGCGCAATAATATTGATTGTACGCAGTCGATTCGTGATCACATCATTCATCAAGATATCTTAAAACTCCTTGATGAAAAAAATCCGGACATCAATGCGCTGCTTAAAAAATATCAGCTCGATCTGATCGTGACGGACCGTGCAATGAACCCTGCATTCTCAGACTATTGCGCCCCTGCTGAAAGAGTTCGACAATGGCGTGTCTATCGCTGTAGCTAAAGCAGAACAAGCCATGGCAATTCTCTGTTTTCTAGGCAATAATTTGTAACCCTATGCCTGAAGTAACCTTCATTCAAGACGACGGCCAAGTGACCAAAGTGCAGGCCGAAAACGGCCAAAGCATTCTACAGATCGCACTCGATAATGGGATTCCGATGGAACATGCGTGTGGTGGAAATGGATTCTGCACGACGTGTATGTGCAACGTGGAAAGTGGCATGGAACATCTGTCGCCACGAAATGATCGTGAAGAAGCGATGGGCATTATCGAAGACCCCGCACGACTGAGTTGTCAGAGCGAAGTGAATGGTGACGTGACGGTAAAGGTGATCGAATACTAAGCGTTCGCAAGTGCCGAGATCTTCTGCTTTACACCTTCGTTGTAGGGCTCAAGCTTGTTGATCTTTCTGTAGGCCTCTTCTGCTTTCTCTTTCTGCTGCAGTTGGAGATAGCACTCCGCGAGCATGTGCATCAATTCGGTATCACGTGAGAGACGCATCAATGCTTTCTCAAGCAGCGGTGCGGCTTCTTCGAAACGACGTGCAGCGATACACGCACGGCCAAGAGCAGCGGATCGTTCTGGCGTCTGCGGATCGCGATTCAAGGCCTCCTGATAGGCGTGGCATGCATCCACGAACTTCTCCTGGTGGTAATAGGCTAACCCAAGGTTAGCAAAGAATGAGACATCGTCACGAGTCAAAAGAAGCTCCTTGTAGAGAGCTTCTGCTTTGGCGTAACGACCGGTCATGAGATACAGCTTTGCAAGTTGTGCACGGGTATCGACAGAATCCGGATGGATCGTGAGCGCTTGAATGAATAGTTGTTCCGTTTGATCGTATTGCTGCAGTGCCAACGCACGTTCTGCGGAGCGCATGAGAGCACGAACCTTCTGAAGCTCGATAGCTGATGTGCGTGGATTGCGCTTCGGCTTTTCGATGTTGGTTTCTTCAAGTAAAACAGCGCCTCGTTCCTCGACGGAATCGAAACGGGTCTTCACCGAACGCACCAGTCTCCGCACCGAACGGTGACGTAAGAGCATGCGCACT
Source organism: Candidatus Peribacteraceae bacterium (assembly GCA_022843885.1). Lineage (GTDB taxonomy): Bacteria > Patescibacteriota > Gracilibacteria > Peribacterales > Peribacteraceae > JALHMU01. The sequence goes on from JALHMU010000028.1 coordinate 6,414, forward strand.
CCGAAGATCAGAAGGATCCCGAGTGAAGAAACGAGAAAAACAAGAAGATAGACCATACGGCGGCGATTGAGAGTAGCACTACGGAGCGCTTACTGCCAGTGCAAACTGCTCTAGCAGTAGACCTTTGTGGGCATTTGTATGCAGGCTAGAGGCGAGTTTCATATAGGCCCGAACCCAGGTGTCCTTATAGTCCTGCGCCAGATGTTCTCGGAGTGCCAAACCAAGGTGCAACATCAGTGAATCCATATCTGCACCTTTCTCACTGTATTGTGTCAGCCATTTCAGTTTTTCATGGAGTGATGGCATCTGCCAGAAACGCATTGCTTGTGCGTGAATCTGTTTCTCTTCGCGCAAGAGTTCGGGATCGTTGATCAGACGAATGATGCGACCTGGCGCACCCTGTGCAAGGTGTGAGATGAATGCCTGATCATCATCGTGTGCTGATTCAAGGAGTGGTTTGACTTCTTTCTGTGAAAGCGGTTGGAACAAGACGGTGCGTGTGCGAGAAATAAGTGTCGGCAGGAGTGACTGATGTGCTTCGGTTGTCAGAATGAACACTGCGCGTGGCGGTGGCTCTTCCAAAATCTTCAAGAATGCGTTTGCAGCCGTATCTTGCAGACGCTCAATAGAGCGGATCAGACAGCAGAAAAACTGCGTAGAACCTGTTTCATTCAGCCGTTCTTGGAGTGCGCGAATATCATCGATGCTGATGGTGTTCGTACGCGCACGTTTCTTCTGACGATGTTGCTGTGGCACGTTGGAACTGAGTGCGATCGCATCCCAGTTTTCTTGTTTTTCTTCCATCCACAGTTCGTCGAGGACGAGATAATCGGGATGAATAAGCTTCGACATTTGTTCGCGGATCGACATGCATGTCTCCGGATCTTGATCGGTACATAAAAGCTCGCGTGCGAACCATTTTGCGATCGTCATCTTTCCGATATGTGCCGGCCCCGAGAAGAGGTACGCATGTGCAACGTTCGATGAATCAATATCCGAGAGCAATTGTGCTCGCGGCGCTTCGTGTCCGATGATGGCAGACGGTAAAACGGCCATGGAAAAGAAGTATAGTCCTCTTCAAGAAAATCCCGAAGGATCTGACCGACTTTTGGCTTATTTCTGGGCTCCGTGGCACTTCTTGTACTTCTTGCCTGAGCCACATGGACATGGATCATTGCGTCCAACTTTCGGCAAAGAAGATCCCGATGCCTGGCTCGCGCGTGGACGCTGCATTTGTTTGCGTGCATCACTCGCGCCAAGTGTCACAAGTGCATCTTCGATCTGATCTTCGTTGGTCTGCGTCGCGTCCAAATTCTGTTGGGCCTCGAGCAGAATTTCTCGTGGAGCAAATTGCGCGAAGTCGACCTGGAATAATGTGCGGACAATCGTGGAATCGATACGATCGATCAGTTCGCGGAACAATCGGAAGCCACGATCTTTATATTCGATCAACGGATCGCGCTGTGCGTATCCCGAGAACGCCACTTGTTCACGCAAATGTGCCATTGTATCGATGTGATCCATCCAATGTGTATCAATGGAACGCAGAATGATGACCTGCTCAGCACGCACGCCAACGGATGGCTTAAATTCGCTGCATTTCTTCTCGTAGAACAACACCATCGCATCAGACACGATGCGTGTGAGCTCTTCACGATCCTTGGCGTGTAGCATTGTCTCTTCACCCAATGTACGCAGGACATCTGGATGCAATGCCTTGAGCATGTCTTTCAATCCTTCAAGGTTCCATGTCTCTGGATCTTCTTCCAACGTGAAGGATGCGACCATCAACACACCTTCTTTGCGCACGGTTTCAAGCACATCCGTATGCAACGATGAGTTTGTGCTCTCTTCATCTTTCATCGATTCGGCGATTTTCTCGAGCATCTTCTGGCGACGTGTGTAGATGATCTCGCGGTGCTTGTTCATCACGTCGTCGTACTGCACAACGTGACGACGAATATCAAAGTTGTGACCTTCGACCTTCTTTTGTGCACCTTCGATACTGCGGCTGACCATGCGATTTTCGAGCGGGACATCATCGGGCATGTTTAACTTTTCCATCATGCTCTTGAGACGCTCTCCGCCGAACATGCGCATGAGGTCATCTTCCATCGAGACGAAGAATTGGCTTTCTCCTGGGTCACCCTGACGTCCAGAACGTCCACGGAGCTGGTTATCGATACGACGTGATTCGTGGCGCTCGGTACCGAGAATTGCAAGACCGCCGAGATCTTGAACGCCTTTCTCCAATTTGATATCCGTTCCACGGCCGGCCATGTTGGTGGCGATGGTGACGGACCCGCGCTGACCAGCATTGGCGACGATGTCAGCTTCTTTTTCGTGCTGTTTGGCGTTGAGCACACTGTGTTCCACTTTCATTTCGGTGAGCAGTGCACTCATCGCTTCCGATTTTTCGATGGAGGTCGTACCGATCAAGACCGGCTGACCTTTTTCATTCTTTTCTTTGGCGATTTTTGCGACGGCCGTGAACTTGGCCTTCACGCTTTTATAAATTGCATCAGGTCGATCCGTACGAGTGACAGGACGATGTGTCGGAATGACAAGTGTGCGGAGTTTGTAGATCGATTCAAACTCTTCTTCTTCCGTTTTTGCTGTTCCTGTCATGCCTGCAAGTTTTTCAAACAGACGGAAATAGTTTTGGAACGTGATGGTTGCGAGAGTCTTACTTTCGCGCTGTACATCAACGTTTTCCTTGGCTTCGATAGCCTGGTGGAGACCGTGGCTATAGCGACGACCTGGCATCAAACGACCGGTAAATTCATCAACGATGATGATCTCACCATCTTTCACGACGTAATCGACATCGCGCTGGAAAATCGCGTGCGCTTTGAGTGCCTGTTCGATGTGATGCACTTCTTCGAAACCCTTTTCGGTGTAAATATTTTCAACACCAAGTGCTTGTTCCATCTTTTTAATACCTTCTTCCGTCAGTGTTGCAGCTCGTTGCTTTTCATCCTTCACGAAATCTTTATGTTCTTCGAGCTGCTTCACGTGTCCGGCATAGAGCGAATACTTGGTCGTACTTTCTTCCGCTGGTTGGCTGATGATGAGCGGCGTGCGAGCTTCATCGATCAAGATGGAGTCGACTTCATCGACGATCGCGTAGAACAACGGGCGCTGTACTTGGCGTTCCAAACTCGTCGCCATGTTGTCGCGAAGATAATCGAAACCGAATTCGTTGTTTGTTCCATACGTCACATCTGCTGCATAGGCAGCCTTGCGATCCTGAGGCTGCAACTCATGTACAACGCAGCCAACCGTGAGGCCAAGGGCTTTATAGAGCAAACCCATCCATTGGCTGTCGCGCTTTGCGAGATAATCGTTGACGGTCACAAGGTGCACACCTTTTTGCGCGATCGCATTCAGATACACAGGGAGCGTACAAACGAGTGTCTTTCCTTCTCCAGTTTTCATTTCAGCAATGCACCCACGATGTAACGCGATGCCTCCGAGAATCTGCACATCAAATGGAACCATATCCCATGTGAACGTTTGCTTTCCGATCTCCGTACTTTGTCCTACGAGCAATTCACAGGCACGGAAAGCCGTTGCGAACGCTTCAGGCAAAAGCTGATCCAACGTTTCTCCATTCTTATAACGTTCGCGATATTCATCTGTCTTCTTTGGAAGATCATCCATCGTCAGCTTCCGGAACGCATCCGATAACGCCAATTCCTTCACCTGCGCGACGATGGGCCAGAGCTTTTTCAGCTCACGTTCGTTCGGATCTCCGAGGAGTTTATTCAGTGATTGAATGACATCGACCATGACAAAGTCTTTTAGAAGTGTTTGAGAGCATTGAGAGTAGCGGAAAGCAGCCTACGCTTCCACTGAAGAAAAGGAAAAAGCCCATCTTTCTAAGACAGGCTTTTTTGTAGGCTCTATGCAAAGAGCCGTCTCACATTGCAATGAATGTGAATATCTATGGTCCTATGACTCGTAAGGTAGAAGAACAGGAATCTTGGTACCGTTTGAAGCAATCGCAACCTTGAAATACTCTTTGAATTCAAAGATCGACGGCATTTCGATCAAACGATACTCCTGCACGTGCGGATCGGTATCTATAACGATCGCAACCGTGTCGTGCCTCACGCACATCCGATACTCACTTCCTACCTCAAGTTTCTGAAAGGGAATCGCTTTGCCTTGGCCATATCCCTTGCCGAGCCAAAAACAAAAACCTGCGACGGCGA